>CAXUMV010000574.1:920-2004 GCA_964252065.1 uncultured Lichenihabitans sp. | reverse complement strand
ACCACATCTCGCCGGCCGGCTCGATCAAGGCCGCGTCCCCGGCCGGCCACTACCTGCTCGAGCACCAGGTGCGGCCGCAGGACTTCAACCAGTACGGCACCCGCCGCGGCAACCACCAGGTGATGATGCGCGGCACCTTCGCCAACATCCGCATCAAGAACCAGATGGTGCCGGGCATCGAGGGCGGGGTGACGCGCCACTACCCGGGCGGCGAGGAGATGGCGATCTACGACGCCGCCATGCTGTACAAGCAGGAGGCCGTGCCGCTGGTGGTGTTCGCCGGCAAGGAGTACGGCACCGGCTCCTCGCGCGACTGGGCCGCCAAGGGCACCAAGCTCCTCGGCGTCCGGGCCGTGATCGCGCAAAGCTTCGAGCGCATCCACCGCTCGAACCTCGTCGGCATGGGGGTGCTGCCGCTGACCTTCGAGGACGGCACCTCCTGGCAGACCCTCAACCTCAAGGGCGACGAGACCGTCACGATCCTGGGGCTCGGCGCGGGCCTCAAGCCCCGCCAGGCCATGGAGGCGGTGATCACCTCCGACAAGGGCGTGGTCACCCATCTGCCGCTGATCTGCCGGATCGATACGGCCGACGAGCTCGAATATTTCCGCAACGGCGGCATCCTGCACTACGTGCTGCGCAACCTGGCGGCCTGACACGAAAATGCCGGCCCGTCGCGGACGGGCCGGCGCATTCGGGGTGGGCGGAGGTCGTGCCCTAACAGGTCCGTTGAAAAAAAAGGTGCATCAAACGACCGCAGGTATAGGCGGCCGGCGTTCCTCGAGTCATGTCTCCAAACGGAGACGGCGATCAGGACCTGCTCCGTCGATGCGAGGCGCCTGCGAGGCCCGGGCACGACGCTCGCGAAGGCGATCGCGCATGCGAGCCGGGATCAGAGCCACCCTTCGCCGAGCGCGGTCGCGACGGCCTGGGCACGGGTCGCGGCGCCCAGGCGCCGTTTGGCCCGCTCCACATACATGTGCGCCGAGGCGCGCGTGACGCCGAGCGCTTCGCCGATGGCGGCATCCTCGAGCCCGCGCGCGACCAGCGCGAGAGCCTCCCGCTCGCGGCGGGTCAGGGTCGT
>CAXUMV010000574.1:0-910 GCA_964252065.1 uncultured Lichenihabitans sp. | reverse complement strand
GCCGCCTGCCGGTCGTGGAGCCGGCGGGCGACGGCGAAGCAGCAGCGTGCGATGCGGACGAGCCCGGCGCGCGCCGGCGGGTCGGGCATCCGCATCCGCTCGGCCGCAAGGGCGACGACGCCCCGCGCGTCGCCGGGTCCATGGATCGGCACCGCGAAGCCCTCGCGCCAGCCGAAGCCCGCGGCAGCGTCGATGACCCGGTTCCCCGCGACCCCGCGCCGGGCCTTCATCTCCGCCCAGGTGAAGTGGTCCGGGGTCGCGAGCGCTTCGGCCACCAGCGGGTCGTCGGCGATGAAGCCGTTCGCCGCATAGAGCTCCATCCAGGCCTTCGGCCATGTCGTGATGTAGATGACGCTCGGCTGCCCGTCCTTGCGGAGCTGCCCGACCGCGTAGGCCGCGACGCCGAACGGGGCCACGGCGTTCGTGAACAGGCCCGTCAGGCCGCGCAGGCCGGTCTGCTGCTCCGCGTCGATCTCGAACCGCGCCGCCTCGTCGGCCAACGAGGCCGGAGGCGGGGTTACGACCATCGCAGCCCGCGCTTGGCTTCCGCGAGCGCCCGTCCGAGACGGTCCGCGAAGGCGGCCTTCTGGTCCGGTCCCAGGAACCCGGCCACCTCCAGGGCACGGCCGCCCGAGACGAGGTCCACGCGCAGAAGCCCGAAATCCTCGTGATCCTTCCGGCGCAGCCGCACCCAGTTCGGATTGAAGCGCCACTCCGCCCGGCGTCCGGCGGCGCTGACCTTGGCGACGGTGAGCTCCAGGGTGGTCACCTCGACATCCTCGTATGCCCGCGCGGACCGGTGGCTGGCCCGGAACGCGATCAGCACCGCCAGCACGTCGATGCCCATGAAGCCGACCACCGGCCACGCCCCGATCAGGAAGAAGGGCAGGCTGGTCAGCAACCCGCAGAG
>CAXUMV010000573.1:0-2007 GCA_964252065.1 uncultured Lichenihabitans sp. | reverse complement strand
ATGATCACCTACCGGCGCGATCCGCAGGTGCTGAAGTTCCACATGCCGATGCCGCACCGCTTCTTCCCGCCCCAGCAGCGCATCTTCGAGTTCGTCGTGCCCGGCATGATGCGGCTCGGCGGCCTCGACGTGCGGCTGCCCCGGGGCATGTCCTACAACGACGGGGTGTGAGGCCATGCTCGCCACGGTCACCAACAACGCCAGGAGCGCGCGGGGCCTTGCGACGCTCGACCGGGAGATCGTGCTGCTCGAGGCGGGCGCCAGCGCGCTGCTCGACCTCGCCGACCACCTGCTGCACCGCGCCTGGGCCGCGCAGGGCGAGATCCTGATCCTCCCCCTGCCGGAGAAGGACGCCAAAGCCGCCCGAAAGCTGCTCGCCGCCGAGGCGGAGCTGCGCCTGGCCGCCCAGGCCGACGCCCTCGACGCCCTCCCGCCGGCCGCGGGGGACAATGCCCTTCTCCCGCCCGCGGGAGAAGGTGGCCGACAGGCCGGATGAGGGGACTCACCGAGGATCCCCTCATCCCCGCTGCCGCATCTTGGAACTTTGGAACATGCCATGGCCACCACGTCCCCCACCGCCGCCGATCTGGTGGCCCGCTTCCCGACCTTCGAGGCGGTGCCCACCGCCACCGTCACGGCGGCCCTGGCCGAGGCCGGCACGCGGGTCGACGCGCGCTGGACCGCCGGCGACACCGCCCTGGGCACCATGCTCTACGCCGCGCATATCCTGACGCTCGACGGCCAGGGCACGAGCGCGGAGGCGGCGCTCGCGGCGGCCGGCGCGCTCGGCATCGCGACCTTCCGGGCCGGCTCGCTCGAGCTCGAGCGGCGGCCGGTCACCGGCGCCGATGCCGGCAACCTCCTGACCGAGACCACCTATGGCCGGCGGTTCCTGGCGCTGCTCCGCGCCAACCAGCCGGCCGTGCTGGTCCCCTGAGGCGACCCCCATGACCCTTCTCGAAGGCCCGCTCGCGGCGGTGTTCGGCGCGGCCCTCGGGGCGCTGTTCCGCCCCGCCACCTTGCACAAGACGCGCGAGACCGACGACGGCCAGGGCGGTTTCACGACGGCCTCGACCGACCACCCGGTCAAGGTCAGCGCCGACGCGCTCGGGGCCGCCGAGCGGGCGGCCTCCGGGCTGCCGCTCGAGGCCGTGCGCTTCACCATCCTGCTCGGCGGCCTGCCCGTCGCCCCCGACCTCGATGACGAACTGACGCTGGGCGGGACCACGTACCGGCTAGTCAAGGTCGACATCGATCCCGCCGGGGCCGGCGCCAGCGCCGCCGCGGTGCCGCTGTGAGCGGGGGCCGCGATTCCGCGAGCCGGCTGAAGCAGCGTCTCGCGGCCCTGCCGGCCCGCCTTCGCGGACGCGTGAACGAGGCGCTGCGCGCGGTCGGCGAGGACACGGTGGCGGAGATCGGGCGCGGGCTCGCGGCCTCCCAAGGGCCGCAGCCCTCGCGGCCCGGCGATCCGCCCCGCGATCCGGCCGGACGCATCGCCCGGGCGCTGGCCGTCGATCTCGACGAGGCGCGATCCACGGTGACGGTCCTCGTGGCCAGTTCCGAGGCCCGCTGTCTCGAATACGGCACGCGGACCATGGCGGCCCGCCCCTTCGTCCGCCCGGCGGTCGCGGCCACGGCGCCGGCGGCGCTCGCGCTCTGCCGCGCGGCGCTGGCCGCGGCCGCCACGGAGCCGGACCCATGAGCGCGCGCGACAGGAGCCAGGCGGTCCTCTCGGCCACCGTCGCGGCGCTCGGCGCCGACACGGCGCTCGCCGCCCTGGTCGGCCGCCGCATCTACGAGGCGCCGCCCGGCCGCGCCACGCCGCCCGAGATCACCCTCAAGGTGGTCGCCTCGGCCGATCGCGGCAGCGCCGACACCGACGCCCAACAGATCGTCCTCGATTGCGACGTGTGGGACCGCTACGCGCTCGGGAGCGACCTCAGCCGGCCCCGCCTGATCATGGGCCACATCCGCCGCATCCTGCACATGCAGCCCCTGGCCGTGCCG
>CAXUMV010000572.1:0-2011 GCA_964252065.1 uncultured Lichenihabitans sp. | reverse complement strand
GTCGGCACCGACGGCGCCGCGGTCCAGACCTGGTCCGACCGCCTGCTGGCGCGGCTGCGCCAGGAGCCCGCGCTCGCCCATGTGGCGGCCGAGACGCAGAACGGCGGCCTGCGCGCCCTGGTCGAGATCGACCGGGAGAAGGCCGGCCGGCTCGGCGTCTCGACCCAGCTGGTCGACGACACGCTGAACGACGCCTTCGCCCAGCGCCAGATCTCCACCATCTACGGTCAGGCCAACCAGTATCGGGTGATCCTGGAGGCGGCGCCCGCCTACCAGACCGACCCCAACGTGCTGTCCAAGCTCTATGTCGGGATCGTGGGGGGCGCCCAGGTGCCGCTCATCTCGCTGGCCACCCTGTCGCGCGCGACCGCCCCGCTGTCGATCGCCCACAGCCAGCAGTTTCCCGCCGCCACGCTGAGCTTCGATCTCGGGGAGGGCGCTTCGCTCGGCACAGCCGTCGAGGCGATCGCCCGGGCCGGGCGCGACATCGGGCTGCCCGCCTCGATCCAGGGCAGTTTCGGGGCGGACGCCTCCGAGTTCACGAACTCGCTCGCCGGCGAGCCGCTGCTGATCCTCGCCGCGATGGTCACCATCTATCTTGTGCTGGGCGTGCTCTACGAGAGCTTCATCCATCCCGTCACGATCCTGTCGACCCTGCCGTCCGCGGGCGTGGGCGCCCTGCTGGCCCTCATGGCGTTCGGCCACGACCTCACCATCGTCGCCCTGATCGGCATCATCCTGCTCATGGGCATCGTGAAGAAGAACGCGATCCTCATGATCGACTTCGCCCGCGACGCCGAGCGGGTGGAGGGCCTCTCGCCCTTCGATGCCATCGTGCGGGCCTGCCGGCTGCGCTTCCGGCCCATCATGATGACGACGCTCGCGGCCCTGCTCGGCGCCATCCCGCTGGCGCTCGCCCATGGCAGCGGGGCGGAGCTGCGCGTGCCGCTCGGCATCTCCATCGTCGGCGGCCTCATGCTGAGCCAGCTGCTGACGCTCTACACGACCCCGGTGATCTACCTGCAGCTCGGCGCACTCGGCCGCAGGCTCGGCTTGCGCGACACGCCCCTGCACGATCCCGAGGAGGACGTCGTCCCGCACGAGCCGGAGGACTACGCGGCGCTGCCGCCCTCCAAGGCCGCCGAATGAGCGCGGGCTTCTCGGACCTTTTCATCCGCCGCCCGATCGGCACGACGCTGCTCTGCGTCGGCCTGTTCCTGGCCGGGGCCGTGGCCTACGTCCAGCTGCCGGTCGCGAGCCTGCCGACGATCGCCGTGCCGGTGATCCGGGTCAACGCCTCCCGGCCCGGCGCGGACCCCGCCACCATGGCGGCGACCGTCGCAGCCCCTCTCGAGCGGCGCCTGGGCGAGATCGCGGGCGTCACCGAGCTGACCTCGACCTCCTCGCTCGGCTCCTCCAGCATCTCGGTGCAGTTCGACCTCGGCCGCAACGCGGACGATGCCGCCCGCGACGTGCAGGCGGCCCTCAACGCTGCGGCGACCGACCTGCCCGGCGACCTGCCGAGCCTGCCAGTCTACCGCAAGCTGAACTCGGCCGCCGCCCCCGTGCTGATCCTGGCCCTGACCTCGGACACGCTGCCGACCACCGCCCTCTACGACGCCGCCGATACCGTGCTGGCCCAGCGCATGAGCCAGGTCGAGGGCGTCGCCGAGGTGCAGGTGAATGGCGCCGACCAGCCCGCCATCCGCATCCGGATCGAGCCGCAGCGCCTCGCCGCCATGGGGGTGGCGCTCGACGCCGTGCGCACCGCGATCGCGGGCGCCAACGTCGGCGAGGCCGTCGGCGGCTTCGACGGTCCCGACCTCGCCGAGACCCTCGCCACCAACGACCGGCTGCGCACGCCGGAGGACTACGGCCGCATCGTGGTCAAGAGCGCCGGCGGCACCATCGTCCGGCTCAAGGACATCGCCGACATCACCAACGGAACCCGCACCCGCCGGGCGGCCGGCTGGTTCAACAAGAAGCCCTCGATCCTGCTCATCGTCACCAA
>CAXUMV010000571.1:0-2022 GCA_964252065.1 uncultured Lichenihabitans sp. | reverse complement strand
GTCGCGCGCTGGCTCATGCCGCGGAGGTAGGCGCCCGGGTTGTGGACCTCCCGGCCCACGGCCTTGTGGACCGTCGCGATCACCGCGGCCGCGGCGCCTGTGGTTCCCATCACGCGGCAAGCTTCTCGCCAGGCGTGCGGGCTGATGTCGTGTTGATCGGCCAGCTGCTCCGCGATGCTCGTGAGCCTGCCCCAGGCGCGCGGTCCGAGGTCAAGATCCCAGATCAGTTCGGGACACGCCCGGGCGATGAACGCCGGGTCGATGCCATGCCGGTCAAGGTCCGCCTCGACCTCGCTCGCGCCTCGAGTGCGGGTGACGAACCCCGATCCACTACCCAATTCTGAAAAGCTCCTACTCGTAATTGCGTTAGCAGATTCAGGTTTGGTTGTAGCTGTAGAGTGGGTGCAAGCGCCGACACCCGCGGGCGCAATATCAACATGATCGTCGACGCCTGTATTGGACGTGTCCGCGCTCGCGGAGGCGAGCAGAGCAGCGTCGACGGCTTCCTGCAGTGCGTTCACCTGCGCCGTCACCTGGGCTGCGCATCGAATGAGCTGGGCTAGGTCGCGGCTGCCCCGCACATGGACGACAGCCATGCGGACCAGATCGAGGGCCGCGGAGGAGTCGACCCCCTCGATGCCGGTCTCCTCGACCGCCAGACCGAGCATCCGCGCTCGGCGCCTCGCCGCCTGGATGACGTTCCTGAGGCGCGTGATCTCCTTTCCTTCGGCGATGCCGGCGGCCGCGGTCGCGTCGAACTCGGCCGCGCGCGCGCCGAGCGGGCTGAGGTCGAAGCCGTAGGCCCAGATGATGTGACCTTCCGCGTCGCGGAGGCCGCCCCGGTGGCCGTTCTGGCTGTCTCGCGGCGCGATCAGGCCGGCCTCGATCGCCTGGCGCAGCCAATTCTGGATCGTCCGCTTCGATACGTCGAACGAGAGCATCAGCTCTTCGTTGCTCGGCCAGACGATCGGCGTGCGGCCGGGCTTCCAGTCCTGCTTTCTCGAATGCGACACGAGCTTGTCGATCAGCGCGACGATGTTCGGCTGGATCGGCATGAAGGGTGCTGCGCGCTTCAGCTTGCCGAGCAGGACCGTCGGGCTGGTCGCCTCCGTCGCATCGTACCCCTTCGCGATCCGCTCGACCGCTGCGTTGAACTGATTGTAGCGGCGCAGGCCACCCAATCGCTCGGACACAAGACTTCCCATTCGGCGCTCCCCGTCGGGATGCCGTTCAGACATGACAATTCGTTGCGCGAAATGCGCCCGATCTTGCGTGCTTTGGGGAGGTCGGGTACACCGGAGTTGCAGACAGGTTTCACGACCACCCGAAAGGCCCGGCTTTACGCCGGGTTTTTCATGTCCTCACGGCATCTCCCCTCGCACGTTCTCCCATGAGCATCGGAGGCGGTGCGGCGCGTCTCCGGGCTCTCCGCAGCGGCGTCCGGACTAGGTCCATGCACCACAGCAGGTTCTCAGGAGCATTGTTACCGAGCATGATCTCGGGCGCGAGCGCGAGGACTCGGGCTTTTAGGGTCGTTTCGGCAACCCGTCGGACTTTATCTCGTGCTTTTGGGTGCGAAACTTCAGGCTTTTGGGTGCGCTAAGGTTTTGGCGGTCAGAAAGCGGTCGTCCGCTTTGCGGACTCGGCGCGCAACTCCGCCTCCAATCGCCGCAGATCTTCCGACGATTCGCCGATCCTTGCTGCGATCGCTGCCGCGGCGCGGTCGAGCAGTCCGGCGAGGTGCTTGTCCGCTCGCGTCCGCGTTTGCGGAGAACGCCTGGACGGCCCGCTCGTCCTCCTGCCGGTCCATCAGCACGACCAGGATCGACGGCTTTGCGGCTTCCGGCAGGGCACGGGAGTCGGCGACGTGCAGTCCTCCACCAGCGATACCGAAGGCGTTGAAGGTCGGCGCACGACCCCCGCTCGCGGTCGGGATGTCCGTGCCGTGATCATGAAACTGGACGTCGATGAACCGCGCCGGACCGCCGTAGGTCTTGCCCTGAAAGCAGAAGGTGGTCCTCC
>CAXUMV010000570.1:0-2029 GCA_964252065.1 uncultured Lichenihabitans sp. | reverse complement strand
TCGAGCCGATTGCGGGGATGGGGCAGCGTCACCCGGATCTCGGAGGCGATCCGGCCGGGATGCGAGGACAGGACCAGGATGCGGTCGCACATCAGCACCGCCTCCTCGATGTTGTGGGTGACCATCAGGATGGTCTTGATGGGCAGCCGGCCCTCCGTCCACAGCTCGACGAGGTCGCTGCGCAGCGTCTCGGCGGTCAGCACGTCGAGGGCCGAGAAGGGCTCGTCCATCAGGAGGATGCTCGGGTGGGTGACGAGCGCCCGCGCGAAGCCGACCCGCTGGCGCATGCCGCCCGACAGCTCCTTGGGGTAGGCGGACTCGAACCCGTCGAGGCCGATGAGGTCGATGGCGGCGAGCGCCCGGCGCCGCGCCTCGGCGGCCGGCACCTTGAGCGCCTTCAGGCCGATCTCGACGTTCGCCAGCACGCTGAGCCAGGGGAACAGCGCGAAGCTTTGGAACACCATGGCGACGCCGTCCGCCGGCCCGCGCAGCACGGCGCCCTTGTAGTAGACCTCCCCGCTCGAGGGGGTGATCAGGCCGGACACGATGCGCAGCAGGGTGGACTTGCCGCAGCCCGAGCGGCCGAGCAGCCCCACGATCTCGCCCTCGCTCAGCACCGTCGAGACGTTCTCGAGCACCGGCGGCCCGTCGTCGACCGCGCTCGAGCCCTTGTAGCGCTGGGTCACGTTGTGGACCTCGAGCAGCGGGGTGGTCGGTCGGTCGAGCATGGCGCGGCCTCTCAGAGCAAGCGGGTCAGGCGAGGCGGAGCCGGCGCTCGGCGAAGCCGAACAGCGGCCGCCAGAACAGGCGGTTGAACAGGATCACGAAGAGGCTCATCACCGCGACCCCGAGCACGATGCGCGGGAAGTCGCCGGCCTCGGTCGCCCTTGCGATATAGGAGCCGATGCCGTGCGCCGACACCCGGTCGTCGCCCCACCGCACATATTCGGCGACGATGGCGGCGTTCCACGAGCCGCCAGAGGCGGTCAGCGCGCCCGTGACGTAGTAGGGGAAGATGCCCGGCAGGATCACGCTGCGCCACCAGGTCCAGCCGCTGATCCGGAAGTTGCGGGCGGCCTCCTTGAGGTCGTTGGGATAGGCCGCGGCCCCCGCGATCACGTTGAACACGATGTACCATTGCGTGCCGAAGATGATCAGCGCGCTCAGCCAGATGTCCGGGTTGAGGTGGAACGCCAGGATGCCGATCACCGCGATGGGGAAGACCACGTTGGCCGGGAAGGCGGCCAGGAACTGCGCCAGCGGCTGCACGCGCTCGGCGATGCGGGGCCGCAGCCCGACCCAGACGCCGATCGGCACCCAGAACACGGTCGCAAGCCCGAGCAGCAGCACCACCCGCACCATCGTGATCAGCGTCAGCCCGATCGTCTCGGCGAGGTCGCGGACCGACAGGGTGGCGGCCACGAACACGGCCGTCTCGTAGGCGGCGTAGACCGCGATCAGCCCGACCGCCGCGTACCACAGGACGTCGATCAGCCGCGACATCCGGCGGGTCTCGACCTGCCGGACGGCCCGCGGCAGGTCGAGCCGAAGACTCGTGAAGGCGTCGAAGGCCGCCTGGACCGGCCGGGCCGCCGCGCGCAGCCAGGAGGTCCGCAGGATCAGGTCCAGCACCCAGGAGCGCGACACGTCCTGCGAGGCCGAGAGCTCCACCCGGAACTTGCCGGCCCAGGTCACGATGGGCCGGAAGATCACCTGGTCGTAGAGCAGGATCACGACCAGCACCGTCACCACCGCCGCGAGCACGGCGTCGATGCGGCGCTGGTCGATGGCGACCGCAAGGTAGGAGCCGATCCCCGGCAGCTTGATGGTGGTGTCGCCCACCGTGATCGCCTCGGCGGCGACCACGAAGAACCAGCCGCCCGACATGGACATCATCATGTTCCAGATCAGCGCCGGGACGCCGAAGGGAGTCTCGAGCTGCCAGAACGTCTGCCAGCCCGACAGGCGGAACCCCTGGCTGACCTCCTTGAGGTCGGCCGGCACGGTGCGCAGCGACTGGTAGAACGAG
>CAXUMV010000569.1:0-2037 GCA_964252065.1 uncultured Lichenihabitans sp. | reverse complement strand
GGGCGTATAGCTCAGTTGGTAGAGCAGCTGACTCTTAATCAGCGGGTCGTAGGTTCGAGCCCTACTGCGCCCACCATTACATGATGTTGACATTACTGCGAAAATGCGTCGAGCAGAATCGCGTCAAAGCTGGCTGCAGGCCGATGCTGTCCACCGCGACATGCCTCGTGCAAGCTCGAAGGCATGCTTGGATGAAACGCTCCGCGTAGTGTCGACGATGCTCTCCGTTAGGCGCCAGTTGCGCTCAGCCTCGCGCTGGGCCACGCGGGCCCCGGTGACATCCTCGATCGCTTGACTAGGAGACAGGTTGGTCTGGAACTGCGCTCAGGTCGGCGAAATTGCGGACGTCCATGAACGACTTGATGAAGCGGTGCCTGAACATGAGGGCTTTTACGATCTCGGCGGGCAGGGGTGGCTCCGAAGCTGCGGCGATGTTCATCGCGGCGAAGCGTTGCTCGTGCATCGAGGTGATCGCTGTGGTCACGCCCGGGTGGCTCAGGGCGAACTTGATCGCAAGCGCCGCAAGGCTGCTCGCGTGGCGGGGCACATAGGCCCGCAGAGCGTCCACCTTCGACAGATAGGTGGCACGCGACACCGTGTCGTCGAAATATCCGTCCCGGAAGTCGCCGCGCGCGAAGGTCGTGTCGGCGTCGAGAAAACCGGTCAGTCCTCCCTCGTCCAGGATGCATCGCGCAATCACCGCGACGGCGTACTTCTGGCAGAAGGGCACCAGGTTTTCGAGAGCCGTGGGGTCGAAGATGTTCAGGACCGTCTGCACGGAGTCGATCGCTCCGCTCATCACGATCGGCAGCACCATGTCCGACCGGTGGTCGGGCACCGAGATCCCGACGGTCCTGGCCTTGCCCTGTTCCTTGAGCATCCGCAGCTCATCGAGCCAGTAGCCCTCCGATCCCCAGGTCGGCCAATAGGCATGAAGCTGCAGACAATCCACGGCCTCAAGCTTGAGGGTCCGCAGCGAGGCTTCGCAGCTCGCCGTGACCTGTCCCTTCGGCAGCGACCGCTCCACGGGCACGACGGTGCTCCATTGCGGTCCTCCGGCGAGGCCCTCGACCTTGGTGGCCACGAACGGGGCCGGGCCCGACCACTGCTTGAGACCCCGGCCCAGGATCGCTTCGGACTCGCCATAGGCGCGCGCCGTATCGATGAAGGACACCCCGTGGTCGAGCGCGTGGTGCAGGGCGCGGATGTGGTCGGCTTCCGTTTGGTCGCCGAACCAGCCGGCGAAACCCATGGCGCCGAAACCCAGTCGGCTGACGGTGCGGTCCGTGCGGGGGACGGTTGCGGTCTGCATGGTGCGGCGGCTCACGAGGCTGGCCCGCGGGTTGCGGGCGTCAGGGGTTGAGGGTGCGCCAGGCGGAGCGCTGGTCGGCGATGCGCGCCCACACCGGGGCCAGGGCGTCCATGGGGATGAAGGGCGCGTTGCGGGCCGCCAGCGTGAAGCCGGCCACCACGGCCCCGAGCCGATCGATGGACAGGCCGAGGATGCGGCGCCCTTCGGTCGCGCGGGCGTCCTCGGCATCGGGGTTCTGGGCGAAGCGGCCGAGCGGGTCGGTCAGGGTGCGACCCGCCCGGTCGAGCGCCACCGCCGCGGGGTCGATGGCCAGGAGCTGCGAGATCTCGTAGAAGCCCGCGTGGTCGGCAGTGTAGGCGCCTTCGACGAGCTCCGGGTCGCTGCAGGCGAAGACCTCGAACGGGTAGACGGCCGCAAAAGCGTCCGCCACCATGCGCAGGTCCACCTGGTTGCCCCCGTGATGGCCCGACACGATCACCGCGGCCGCAAAGCCACCGTTGCGGAAGGCGCGCAGCTGATACAGCAGGGTTTCGAGGACCACGTGCGGCGGCAGCGCGGCCAGTCGCGGGTTTACCTCGCCCATCACCTCGGTCAGCCAAGGGGCGTGATAGCCGGTCTCGTGGATGTGATAGGCTTGGGTCGGCGCCACGATCCCGCCGAAGCGACGGGCCGCCTCCTCGCACAGGTGATGCGCCTTGATGGTGTCGAGCCCGAACGGCGCGACG
>CAXUMV010000568.1:0-2047 GCA_964252065.1 uncultured Lichenihabitans sp. | reverse complement strand
ACCTCCTGGGCGACGGACTGCGCGACCTGCTCGATCCGCGCTTCCGCGGCCGCTGATCAGCACGCACGGTCACCATCGCGAGACATGTGAACACAAATGATCCCATCAACATTGGTATGCTGTCTGCCGACATGAGCCGACGATTCAGCAGGCGATACCGGTAGCGGCTGAACCGGATATTCGAGGTGCTGCCATGAAGTGGGACGAATGCTCCGACGTCGAGAGCAAGGTCGACGTGATGTCAGGCGTGCCGGTCGTCGTGGGCACCCGCGTGCCTGCCGACGCCATCGTGGAGAATGCCGACGACGGGTTCTCTCCCGAGGAGATCGTGACGGAAATCTTCCCGAGCGTGCCGCTGGCTCGCGCCGAACGCATCCTCGAATTCGCAGGTCGCCGTGTCTCGAGTCCTGCTTGATGAAAACATGCCGGTTGGTCTGCGGCGGCTTCTGACGGAGCACGATGTCGCGCATGTCGCTCGGCTTGGTTGGCAGGGAGTCAGCAATGGTGAGCTGATCAGGAGGGCAGAGCGCGAAGGGTACGAGGTGATGGTGACGGCCGACAGAAACCTCCGTTACCAGCAGAACATGACTGATCGCCAGATTGCCCTGGTGGTGCTGAGCACGAGCAAGTGGGCAACGGTCCGGGCTCACCTGGAGCACATCAGGGAAGCCGTCGACCAAGCACAAGCCGGCACATTCCGGACGGTCGATTTGGGACGACGTGTTTGAGGATACCCGTACTGCAGATTCTGGGCGGGCGATGTGAGCAGTCCAGTGCTCAATACTCCGAAGGCGTCTATGGCGGCTCGATCATCAGGGCCGCGGCCAGGGACGCAGCACGCCGCGCATCGCCTCGAAGGCGGCGCACAGCCGGAGCACGCCGATATCGTCGAAGCGCCGGCCGGCGACCTGGAGGCCGATCGGGAGGCCGGAGCCCGTGAAGCCGGCCGGGACGGAGGCGGCCGGCTGCTCCGAGAAATTGTACGGCACCGTGAAGCAGATATGCTCGAACGGGCGCTCCGGATCGTTGGTCGGCGACGGCAGCTCCGCCGGGTAGGTCGGCACCGGCGAGACGGGCGAAAGCACGAAATCGAAGGGCAGCGTCGCGGCGAGTGCGGCGTCCCGCATCACCGCCATCTGGCTCAATCCCGCGAAGACGGCGGCGCCAGTGAGTTCCCGGCCGCCCTCCGCCCACCGCAGGATGTAGGGCAGAATCTTCGAGCGCTCGCCATCCGCGAGCGGCGCCATGTCCGCCCAGGCGCGCTGGCGCCAGAACATGTCGAGCCCGTCGAGCATCGGGCGCGTGAGGAACGGCGCGAGCGGCTCGACCGTCGCGCCCGCCGCCTCGAAGAGCCGCGCGGCGGTCTCGATGCAGGCCCGCACCTCAGGCTCGACCGTCAGGCCGATCCCGGCGTCGAGCTGCAGCCCGATCCGCAAGCCTTTCACGTCGAGCGCCAAGTCGTCCCAGGCAATGTCGGCGGGCGGCAGGCTCATGCCGTCGCGCGGGTCGGGACGGGCGAGCTCGCGCATCATCAGGGCCGAATCCCGCACGGTGCGGGTCATCGGGCCGGCGACGCGCCCCCAGTAAGGTGGCGAGACGGGCACGCGGCCGAAGCTCGGCTTTAGCCCGAACACGCCGCACCACCCGGCGGGCAGGCGGACCGAGCCGCCGATATCGGTGCCGACATGAAGCGGCCCGTAGCCGGCCGCGGCCGCCGCGCCGGCCCCGGCGGACGAGCCGCCCGGGTTCTTGGACAGGTCCCAGGGATTGCGTGTGAGGGGGTGGAAGCTCGACAGCCCCGAGGACAGCATGCCGTAATCCGGCATTGTCGTCTTGGCGACGATCGCCGCCCCCGCCTCGCGCAGGCGCACAGCGGGCGGCGCATCCTCGGGCGCCGCCGCCAATTCGCGGGCGGCCGTGCCGAGCGGGACGGGTGTGCCCTTGGTCGCGATGTTCTCCTTGATCGTCGCAGGCACGCCGTCGAGCGGCAACGCCGCACCCTGGCGCCAGCGCGCCTCGGAGGCCCGGGCGCTCTCGAGCGCGACCT
>CAXUMV010000567.1:0-2058 GCA_964252065.1 uncultured Lichenihabitans sp. | reverse complement strand
GCGGTCCAGGACGTCGCCCTCTCACGGCGAAAACAGGGGTTCGATTCCCCTTGGGCGCGCCATTTCTTTCAATGACCTGGCGCCGATTTGTTGATCGTCTGACACGATCATCTCACTTGGAAAGCGATCCTCGGAAACTACGCCCTGAACGGCGTCAACCCGCCGCTGCATGCCTGGAGCTGACCCCACGAGGTCATCGCCTCCATGATCGGCCGTCCGCCGATCGAGACGGAGCGGCCAAATCGATGATCGGCTGTCCCGTCGCCCGCGTGGCTAGCGGTTGGCCCGCATCACGCTGTGCGGGTCGGCCGACGGCAGGGCCGCCTTTGCCCTCGCGGGATGCACGCGATGTGATGTGCCGATGGCCAAAGGTTTCAGGAGTTCGGCCGTGACGAGGTAAAGAACGACCAAGACGCCGACGGCGGCAAGCATCATCAGAGGCGGCGCCTGGAAGCCGAACCACGCTCCGGCCGGTGTGAACGGCAGCACCAGCGCGGCGAGGAGCGCCAGCAGCGATGATGCTGCGAGCGCAGGACGGGGAAGGTCGCGCCACGGGCGGCCATTGGTGCGGATGATGAAGATCACCAGGATCTGTGTGACCATGCTCTCGAGGAACCACGTGGTCCGGAACTCCTCGGGCGATGCGTGGATGGCGTAGACAAGGACGCCGAAGGTCGCAAAATCGAACAGCGACGACAGCGGTCCCATCACCGCGGCAAAGCGGATGATGCCCCCCATGTCCCAGACCTGCGGCCGCACCGTCGCCTCCCTGCGGACGCCGTCGAAGGGAATGCCGATCTCGGAAAGGTCGTAGATCAGGTTGTTCAGCAGGATCTGGGTCGGCAGCATCGGCAGGAACGGGAGGGCGATCGACGCGACCGCCATCGACAGCATGTTGCCGAAATTCGAGCTCGCTCCCATCCGCACGTATTTGAGGATGTTGGCGAAGGTCCGCCGCCCTTCCTCGACCCCGTCGGCCACGACCTCGAGGTCGGAGGCGAGCAGGATCATGTCGGCCGCGGCCTGGGCCACGCCGGTGGCGCCCTCGACCGACAGCCCGATGTCGGCGGTCTTCAGGGCCGGGGCATCGTTGATGCCGTCGCCCATGAATCCGACGATCTCGCGCGTGGCCTGCAGCGCCTTCACGATGCGGGACTTCTGGTCGGGAGCCAGACGCCCGAAGGCATCCACGGTCCGGACCTGAACGGCCAGCGCCTCGTCGCTCATCGCCGCGATATCGGCGCCCGACAGGACGGCTCCGGCGTTGAGGCCGACGAGCCCGGCAAGACGCTTGACCACGATGGGGTCGTCGCCGGACAGGATCTTCAGCCTGATGCCCGCCGCCGCGAGCCGGGCGATGGCAGCCTTCGCGGTCGGCTTCGGCGGGTCGGCGAAGGCACAGAGCCCCTCGAACATGAGGGCACTCTCGTCGGCCGCCTGGACCTCCCGCGTCGGGCCGGACCATGGGCGCGACGCCACGGCGACCGAGCGCATGCCGTCCTGCGCCAAGGCGGCAACCCGGTCGGACGCGTTCTGGCGCCCGGCTGCGTCGACCGGCACGACCGTGTCGCCGCTTCGCATTGCGGTGCAAAGCGCCAGCACGGCCTCGGGCGCTCCCTTGACGATCAGCTGTGCGCCATCGGGGCCGATGGCCAGAACCGAGCCGAGCCTCCGTGAGAAGTCGAAGGCATGACGACCGGCCAGGGTCCAGCCCTCCGTCGCCGTCGCGGACCCCCCGATCAGCGCCGCGTCGAGCGCGCCACGGTCGCCGCCGAGCGTCGCCGCGATCGCCCCCAGCCGAGCCACATGCGGGCTGTCGGCGCCCGCCGGGTCGAGGCTGCGCGCCAGGGTGATGGCAGCCGAGGTCAGCGTGCCGGTCTTGTCGGTGCACAGCACCGTCATCGCGCCGAGGTCGTGGATGGAGGCGAGGCGCTTCACGATGACCTTGCGCTTGGCCATCCGCATGGCGCCGCGCGACAGCGTCACGGTGGTGATCATCGGCAGCAGTTCGGGCGTGAGCCCGACCGCGAGCGCCACGGCGAACAGCAGCGAGTCGAG
>CAXUMV010000566.1:251-2070 GCA_964252065.1 uncultured Lichenihabitans sp. | reverse complement strand
ATCCTGCGGGCGCCCAAGGCGGAGTAGGACGGCCAGGCTGCCGGCGGCTCCCGCCGGCAGCTCGCCTCCGGATCACAGCGGATTGCGCGCCGCATACTGCTTGCAGAACGCGAGGAAGGCGGCGTCGGCATTGCGCGGCGGCTCGTCCTTGGTCGCCGCCCAGTTGCGCCATTCCTGCTCGACATAATGGATGTCGTGGCCCGGGCAGATCTTGCGGGCCTTTTGGTGGATGTCGAGGCTCAGCACCAGGCCGCCCGGCAGCTGGAAGGCGCCATGGTCGGCCGTGCCGGACAGGCGCGCCTTGCGGCCGATCTTCGAGAATTGCAGCTCGCGCTCGACCTTCTTCAGCTCGGGCGAGGCCTTGCGCTCCCAGGTCAGCCGCACCCCGGTGAATTGCTTGCTGCCGCCTTTCAGGGGATCGACCGTCACCTTATAGTCGGACAGGTCGGAAACCTCTTTCACCGCTGGCGTGATCGCTTTGTTCTTCAGATTGATCCAGCTTGAGAGCTTTCCGGCCGGCACGCCCAAATAGCCTCGCAGCTGTTCGAGCGAGAAATCCTCGGAAGTCCGGGTCAGATTGCCGCGCTTCTGGATCATCTCATAAAGCGCCAGCGAGTATTTGCTGGAGAGCGCGAACATGATCTCGCGGTGCAAGCGTGCGAAGATCGTGCTCTCGCTGATGATCTGGCGCAGGTTGTCGGAAAATTCATAGCGCAGCATTCCGTCGTCGGAATCGGGCTCGGTGTTCGGCCCGAGAAGCGCCACGCGGTCGGTTTCCCACTTGCCGTCCCGCTTCACCCTCACCCGGACGATCGCGGCCATCAGGCGTTCGATCGAGTCGCCCAGGCGGTCGGTGCCCTTGTGCAGCGTACCCTGCAGCTCGCGCTTCGATATCGAATGCTTGACCGGCTCGGAGATGGTATCCCAGGCATAGGCCAGCAGCAGATTGTAGATGCGGCGGTCGGTCAGCGTGAGCGGCGTCATCTCGACGACGTCGACCAGCTCACCCGGCTTGACGATCGAATCCTCGTTGGGCTTCGCGTCCAGCGTGCGCTGATAACTCTGGACCGTCGTGGTGAGCGGCATACCTGGTTCCCCGCCCCAGGTATCCATACCTGCGACCTTCGAGCAAGTTGTTTTTGCCGCGATAGGATAGCCCCCGAAAAGTATGCGGAGGCGGGCAGAAAACATCAATGAAATCAGTTATCTACGGTACGCCCCCCAGAAAGTATGCGCAGAGAAGCGTTTGCCGGGGCCTCCATGCGCGACCCCGTCCTGGTTCTGTGGACGGCGCCCCCAGGATGTATGCTTTCGCCCCCGAGGAGTAGGCGAATCGCCCCCAAGACGTAGGCGGAAACCCCCAGGAAGTATGCTTTGCCGACGTAAGTCGTTGAACCATCGTCAAAAAACCGGCCTTGAACACTAGAACCATAAGAACATAGAACACAGGCGGAAACACATTTCGATCAGCACTTCAAAGAGTGGAATCGGCGTCGCCTGACGGCGACAAGTTATTCATGCGGCCCTCGCGCCCAGGGCGCGACCCGCGCACCCACCTAAAAAAGAGGGCCGCTCCGCGGCCCACCATCCGGGAGGAGTGTGCGGGCTGACCGGCGTGCCTACCCTCTGCCCTTTTTCGCCGCGATCTCCCGCTCGAGGGCCTCGACTGCCTTCTCGAACGTCTCGCCCAGACCCCACTCCTGACTATCGGCGAGAATGCCGAGGCGTTCGCCAAACTCGGCTTTGATCTTCAAGTTCAGCTGGTGACTGCGGCCCGTGCGTCGCCTGACCACCGCGGTCGAGGAGATCGCCCGCACCG
>CAXUMV010000566.1:0-241 GCA_964252065.1 uncultured Lichenihabitans sp. | reverse complement strand
GGTTCCTGCCCGACGAGGCCTGTGACGGGCAGGGCGGCCCGTGCGTCGCCGCCGCTGTTGTTTTTTGGGAGGCTCGGGAGAATGGGGCGGCGCGGCCGCCCCTGCCCTGCTGGGAAAACGATGCCTCTCGGAAACTTCGCGAATCGCGGCAGTGTCGATTTTCGGCCGCGCGGCCGGTTTCGGCGTGAAATCCGATAGATCGTCGGTGTCGGCGAAGGGATCGGCCCGGCCCGTCATCACG
>CAXUMV010000565.1:0-2075 GCA_964252065.1 uncultured Lichenihabitans sp. | reverse complement strand
TCGAGGCCGGGCGCGCCTTCATCGACGCCCTGAAGCTGTTCCACCACGTCGCCAATATCGGGGATGCGCGGTCGCTCGCGATCCACCCGGCCTCGACCACGCATAGCCAGCTCACGCCCGAAGACCAGCTGAGGACGGGCGTGACCCCCGGCTATGTCCGGCTGTCGATCGGCATCGAGCATCCCGACGACATCATCGGCGACCTCCGGCAGGCCCTCGACGCCGCCCGCGGGTTCCTCGACCACCGGCAGGCCCTCAAGGCCGCCTGAGCTTCTTCCCCGGGACGGAGCGGCGGGACGCGGACAACTCCCCCCGCGCTCCTGCCGTCCGGTCCCGTCCCGGGGAAGGTCCATGCATGCGGGGCCTCGCGCCCCTTCACTTCCAGCCCGAGGACGACGATGACTCAGTCTCAGCCCGCGCCCGTTTCGCGCCGCAACCTTCTCAAGCTCGCCGGAGCGGCCGGCGCCGCCGTCTCGGCCGGCGCCGCCATCGGCCCCAAACTGTTCTCGCCCGCCATCGCGGGACCCGCGCCCAAGGTGCGCCTGGCCTGGACCGAAGTCGCGGCCTGCCATTCCCCGCTCGCCTTCGGGGTCGCCAAAGGCTTCTACGCCCGGCAGAACGTCGAGGTGGAGCTGTTCTACCAGGGCGCCAGCGGGCAGACGTTGATCCAGGCGCTCGCCACCAACAAGGCGGATGTCGGCGCGGGCCTCGTGCTCGACTGGCTGAAGCCGCTGGAGCAGGGCTTCGACGTGAAGCTCTTCGTCGGCTCGCATGGCGGGTGCCAGCGGCTGATGGCGACGCCCGAGTCGGGCATCACCAAGCTCGAGGACCTCAAGGGCAAGACCATCGTCAGCTACGGTCCGGGCTCGCCGCCGAAGGTCGCCTTCGAGGTGACCCTGGCGAAGGCCGGGTTCGATTCCGAGCGGGACGTCACCTGGCTGAGCGCCCCCTTCGAGCTCGTGGGCGAGACCGCCCATCGCGGCGACGCCCAGGCGGTCGCCCACCTCGACCCGTGGGCTTACTCGCTCCGCAAGCAGTACGGCCTCGTCGAGATCGCCAATACGCAGACGGGCGTCTACGAAGGCCGGGTCTGCTGTGTGCTAGGCGTCAACGGCCCGTTTCTCGAGGCCAACAAGGACGCGGTGCGCCGGATCGCGGCGGCCAATCTCGAGATCCACGACTACACCGCCTCCCATCCGGACGAGGTGGCCCAGTGGTACTTCGACAACCTCAAGCCCGGCATGCCGGTCGAGGATCTCCGCGACGACCTCGCCTCGATGGTGTTCCACAACCATCCCGTCGGCCAGGCGCTGACCGACCAGATCCAGGCCTCGATCGAGGACCTCAAGCTGACCAAGGTCATCGACCTGTCGACGGACGCGGCCGAGCTCGCCAAGCACGTCACCATCGATATCCTGGCCTGAGCGATCCCGATCATGACCGACGCCATCCGAAGCGCGCCATCCTCCCTCGCGGTCCGGCGGGGAGCTGGCGCGGTGTGGACCACGGGCCTGCTGGCGTCGGTCACCTGGGCCGTGGCCGCCGTGGTGACCGTGGCGCTGCCCGACGTCGTGAAGTGGGGCAGCACGCCGCTGTTCGCCGGGATCGTGGGGGCGGGCGCGGTGCTGCTCGCCGCCGCCTCGTCCACGGTTCACCGTCTCGGCCGGACCGGCCGCACCCTGGTCCATTACGGTCCGTGGTTCGTCGCCGTCGGGGTCTGGTTCGCGCTGTGGGAGCTGACGACCGCCAAGCTCGGCTGGCTGCCCAAACCGTTCTTCTCGCCGCCGCAGGGCCTGCTCAACGTCTATGTGGCGGACTGGTCGCGGCTGCTGACCTGCATCGGCTACACGCTGCGCCTCTGGGCACTCGGCTTCGGGTCGGGCGTCGCGGTCGGCTACGGGCTCGGCGTCGCGCTGGGGTGGTCCAAGGCCGTGAGCTACTGGGGCATGCCGATCCTGAAGCTCATCGGGCCGGTGCCGGCCACCGCCTGGATCCCCTGCACGTTCTTCTTCTTCCCAAGCACCTTCGCGGCCAGCATCTTCATCGTGGCGCTCGCCGCCGGCATCCCGGTCGCG
>CAXUMV010000564.1:0-2085 GCA_964252065.1 uncultured Lichenihabitans sp. | reverse complement strand
CTACCTCGACCTGGAGGGCACGCTCTGGCTGATCGACTATCTCGCCACCTATCCCGCGACGATCCTGGTCATCAGCCACGACCGCGACCTGCTCGATGCGGTCTGCGACCACATCCTCCACCTCGACCAGGCCAAGCTCACGGTCTGGCGGGGCAACTACGCGAGCTTCGAGCGCCAGCGGCGGGAGCAGCAGGCGATCCAGCTGAAGACGATGAAGAAGCAGGAGGACCAGCGCAAGCATCTGCAAAGCTTCGTCGACCGGTTCCGCGCCTCAGCCACCAAGGCCAAGCAGGCCCAGTCGCGCATCAAGATGCTGGCACGGCTCGAGCCCGTGGCCGCCATCGTCGACTCGGACGTGCTGCCCTTCGACCTGCCCTCCCCGCAGAAGCCCCTGAGCCCGCCCATCGTCGCCATGGACCGGGCGAGCGCTGGGTACGGCGACCGCACGGTGCTGGGACGCCTCAGCCTCAACATCTCCAACGACGACCGCATCGGCCTCCTGGGTTCGAACGGCAACGGCAAGTCTACCTTCGCCAAGCTCGTCGCCGGGCGGCTCGAGGCGTCGGGCGGCCACCTGCGGCGCTCCTCGAAGATGACGGTCGGCTTCTTCGCCCAGCATCAGGTCGAGGAGCTGGACGTCACGCAGACACCTTATCGCTGCATCGCCGAGCGCATGCGCGACACCCCCGAATCGAAGATCCGGGGGCGTTGCGCCCGGATGGGGTTCGCCGGCCAGAAGGCGGACACGCCGGTGGCGCAGCTCTCGGGCGGCGAGAAGGCGCGCCTCATGATGGGGCTTGCGACCTTCGATGGGCCGCATCTCCTGATCCTGGACGAGCCCACCAACCATCTCGACATCGATAGCCGCGCGGCGCTGATCGAGGCCATCAACGATTACGAGGGCGCGATCGTCCTGATCAGCCACGACCGCTACCTGATCGACGCCTGCGCCGACCGCCTCTGGCTGGTCGATGGCGGCACGGTCGAGGCCTTCGACGGCGACATGGACGAGTACAAGGCCCTGGTGCTCGAGCGGGCGGGCGGCGCCAAGCGCCCGGCGAGGAAAGTCATCCCGGTGGCCACCGAGGCCGAGGCCTCCCCCAAGCGGCCGGGCCGCAGCCACATCCCGCTGCGTAAGCAGATCGAGGCGCTGGAAGCCCGCATAACGAAGTTCCAAGGCCTCATCGCCCGGATCGACACGGCGCTGGCCAACCCCGACACGTTCCGCCGCGACAAGGGGAAGGCGGCGACCCTCGCCCAGCAGCGCAAGGAATGCGAGCGGGCGCTCGAGGCCACCGAGGAAGAGTGGCTGAGCGTCAATGCCGAGATGGAAGCGGCGCAGTAGCGCCGCCGCCGATCGCCCTCATCCCGCCCTCGACCAGGCCACCACGCGCTGGCGCTGCTCGCCGAGCCCCTCGATGCCGAGCGCCATGGTGTCGCCCGCCTTGAGGAACAGCGGCGGCTTCATGCCGAGTCCCACGCCGGGCGGGGTGCCGGTGGTGACGACGTCGCCGGGCTCGAGCGTCAGGAAATGGGAGATGTAGGAGACGATCTTCTTCACATCGAAGATCATCGTGGCCGTGGAGCCGGTCTGGGCGCGCTTGCCGTTCACGTCGAGCCACATGGCGAGGTTCTGGACGTCCGCCAGCTCGTCCGGGGTGACCAGCCAGGGGCCGAGCGGGCCGAAGGTCGGCGCGCTCTTGCCCTTCATCCACTGCCCGCCGCGCTCGGTCTGGTAGGCACGCTCGGACACGTCGTTGCAGACGCAGAAGCCGGCGATGTGCTCCATCACCTCAGACTCGGTGATGTAGCTGGCCCGGCTGCCCATCACGACCGCGATCTCGACCTCCCAGTCGGTCTTCTCCGAGCCCCGCGGCAGCATCACGTCGTCGTCGGGGCCGACGATGCAGTTCGGCGCCTTGTTGAAGAGGATGGGCTCCTTGGGGATCGGCGCGCCCGTCTCGGCGGCGTGATCGGCATAGTTGAGGCCCACCGCGATGAAGTTGACCGGCCGGCCGACCGGCGGGCCCAGCCGCACCTCGCCCGCGACGAGCGGCAGGTCGGCGGCATTGGCGGCCGCGATGC
>CAXUMV010000563.1:0-2107 GCA_964252065.1 uncultured Lichenihabitans sp. | reverse complement strand
CTGGCGCCGGCAGGCATAGCCGGGCTCGAGCGCGTAGCCGCAGCGGCAGGGGTTCATGGCGGCGATCAGCTGGAAGCGGGCCGGGTAGGTGACCCGGTGATTGGCCCGCGCGATCGACACCTCGCCTGTCTCGAGCGGCTGGCGCAGGCTGTCGAGGACCGGGGTCGCGAATTCGGGGAGCTCGTCGAGGAAGAGGACGCCGTGGTGGGCGAGGGAGATCTCGCCCGGCCGCGCCCCGGCGCCCCCGCCCACCAGCGCCGGCATGGAGGCCGAATGGTGGGGGCTGCGGAACGGCCGCCGGTCGGTCAGCGTGCCGCCCGCCAGGAGCCCCGCCACCGAGTGGACCATGGACACGTCCAGCATCTCGCGCGGGCTGAGCGGAGGCAGGATCGAGGGCAGGCGGGCCGCCAGCATCGACTTGCCGGCGCCTGGCGGGCCGTTCATGAGCATCGTGTGGCCGCCGGCCGCCGCGATCTCGAGGACGCGCTTGGCGGTTTCCTGCCCCTTGACGTCGCGGAGGTCGGGCAGGCTTGCGGCCGCGGTCTTGGGGGCCGGCTGCGGCCGGCCGAGCACCTGGGTGCCCTTGAAGTGGTTGGCGAGCTGGACAAGCGAGTTTGGGGCCAGGATGTCGAGGTCGGCCGCGGCCCAGGCCGCCTCGGCCCCGCAGGCGCCCGGGCAGATCAGCCCGTGGCCGCGCATGTTGGCCGCGACCGCCGCGGGCAGCACGCCGGAGACGGCGGTGATCGAGCCGTCGAGCGCGAGCTCGCCCAGCACGGTGTAGCCGTTCAGCGCGTCGGACGGGATGGCGCCGATGCCGGCCATGATGCCGAGCGCGATCGGCAGGTCGTAGTGGCTGCCCTCCTTGGGGAGGTCGGCCGGCGCCAGGTTGACGGTGATGCGCTTGGCCGGCATCGCGAGGCCCGAGGCGGTGAGCGCCGCGCGGACCCGCTCGCGCGATTCGCCGACCGCCTTGTCCGGCAGGCCCACCACGGTGAAGACGACGGAACCGTTGGCGATCTGCACCTGCACGTCCACCGGGCGTGCCTCGATGCCCTCGAACGCCACCGTCGCGACCCGAACCACCATCGCGCTCGCTCCACCCTCGGACTGCGAGGCGGGCGAAGCCTAGCTGACGCAACGTCAGATGGGGAGGGGGCCGCCGGGGTTTTCGGTTGGACGCGAGCGGCAGGCCGCGCGCCCGCCGAGGGCCTCAGAGGCCGTGGGGAAAACGGCCCCTCACCCGGCCTATCGTGTGACTGCCGCGGCGTCTGTCATCAGGCCCGTCATCGCGAGCCGAAGGCGCGGCGATCCAGGATTGGTGGACATTTCAGACAGACCGTCAGTGGGGGTCGTAGCCGGGCACGCCGCTGGCGCCGCCCAGACCCGAGCGGCTGGCGCGCCCGACCGCCACGATGCTCGCGGGCTCGCTGTCCGGCACCATGATGCCGGCATCGGACCTGTGGAACCCCGAGCTCCCGTCGATGATGACGTCGCCGTAGGGGTTGGCGAACAGCACGTCCGGCATCACGCCGAGGCGTGCGTCATGGTCGGGCTGCGCGCCACGGTAGTGGACGGGCCGCGCCAGCGCCGGCGCGGCGAGCACGAGACAGGCGGCGGCCACCACGATGGCTGAAGCAGACGTCATTAGGGGCAACCCTTCCTCGAATCCATGACGGGATATAGAGCACGGGAGGGGGCCTCGACAGTGCAGCGTCCGCGCCACACCAGCCTCGAAACAGCTTCGCGGGCCCGCGGCCGCTACTCCCCCGGCGCGGGCAGGGGCATCGGGCCGCCCGCGGCGCGGCGCAGGACGCGAGCGCGCAGCCGCTCCAGGACGACGTAGATCGCGGGCGTCGTGTAGAGGGTCAGCACCTGGCTGAGAATCAGCCCGCCCACGATGGTGACGCCGAGCGGCCGGCGCAGCTCGGCCCCGATGCCGGTGCCGAGCGCCAGCGGCAGCGCGCCCAGGAGGGCTGCGAGCGTCGTCATCAGGATGGGGCGGAAGCGCTCGAGGCAGGCCTCGTGGATCGACTGCTCGGGCGTCAGGCCGCGCGTGCGCTCGGCGATGAGCGCGAAGTCGACCAGCATGATGCCGTTCTTCTTCACG
>CAXUMV010000562.1:0-2120 GCA_964252065.1 uncultured Lichenihabitans sp. | reverse complement strand
CGAACCGTCAAGACCCCTGGCAACCAGCAACGGGGCGATTGGGACTTGCCCGCGCCGGACGATGTCCGCCCGCAAGCACGGTCTTCTCGCCCCGCCTGGACCGCGTCACGCCGCGATGTTGCCCGCGTTGCCGGCATGCTTGGCGGCGACATAGCCCCAGACGAAGGACGGCCCGACGCTCGATCCGGCGCCGGGATAGCAGCGGCCCATCACCGACGCCGTCGAGATACCGGTCGCGTAGAGGCCGGGGATCACCGATCCATCCTCGCGCAGCACGCGCGCCTCGGTATCGGTGACGACGCCGCCATAGGTGCCGACGTCGCCCGGATAGACCTTGTAGGCGTAGAACGGTCCCTCCTCCACCGGCCCCAGCGACGCCGAGGGCGCGTGGCCGGGATCGCCGAGGAAGCGGTCATAGGCCCGCTCGCCGCGATGGAAGTCCTCGTCCCTGCCGGTCCGCGCGAAACCGTTGAACCGCTCGACCGAGGCGAGCAGGTTGGCCGCATCCATCCCGCAGGCTCCGGCGAGCCCCTCCAGCGTATCCGCCTTCTTGAGGAAGCCGCTGTCGGACCACTCCTTCGGCTTCTTGGTGCCGGGCATCGTGCCGGCGACCATGTATGTCTTCATGAACCGGCTGTCGAACACCAGCCAGCTCGGCACGGCGGGCACGGTCTTGTTGCGCTCGAACACGTCCTGGCAATATTTCATGTAAGAGCCGGCCTCGCGCATGTAGCGCACGCCGGTCTGGTCGACGATCATCGAGTGCGGGCTGGAGACATCGCCCTGAATCATCGGATGGACCTCGGCACCGTCGGGCGTAAGCGTGATCTGGCAGCCGACCATCTCCTCCATCTGCGCGATGGCGGCACCGTGGCGCATCATCTCCTGGATCATCTCGCCGGTGTCGGCCTTGATCGCGTTAGACCATTCGACCGACGTGCCGGGCTGGTACTCGTCGCGCATCGCCTGATTGTGCGAGAATCCGCCCGCATTGACGAGAACGCCGTGGTGCGCCCCGATCCGGCGTGTCCTGCCGCCGATCTCGGCGACGACTCCGGCGACGGCACCGTCGGCGCCGACGACGAGTTCCTTGACCGGCGCGTTCTCGCGCATGTCGACCCCCGCGCGGATCGCCGCCTGAAGCATCCGCCCCTGGAGCGCGGCGCCGGCTGTGACGATGGCGGTGCGGGTGAGCTTCTGCCGAACGATCCGCCACGCGGAGCTGAGCAGTGCCTTCTTGCCCGCCCAGTTGGTCCTGAAGCGCGGGACCTTCATGGCGGTCTCGAGCGGGACCGGGAGTTCCATGTAGTTGGGTCGCAGCTTCGCCTTCCAGGCACCGAGCTCGTTGGTGTCGAACAGGTCGGCGACGACGGTGCGCCCCTCCTTCGATCCGCCGGGCCGCTCGTCGTAATAGTCCGGCCAGTAGGACACCCGGCCGAGCTTCACGCCCTGCGCCACGAGGAAGTCGACCATGCGCGGCGCCTCGGTCACATACGCGGCGCGGCGCGCGTGGGTGGCGCCGGGGCAGTCGTCGTGATCGCCGACGGTGTTGTCGAGATAGGTCATCGCCTTCTCGAAGCTGTCGTCGACGCCCGCGGCCTTCATAAAGCGATTGTTCGGGATCCACATCACACCGCCCGAGCGCGCGGTGGTGCCGCCGAAGAGATCGGTCTTCTCGAGGACCAGCACGCTCTTGCCGAGCGACCTCATCATCAGCGCCGCGCACATCGAGCCGCCGCCGCTGCCGACCACGACGAAATCGAAGGTCTCGTCAAACTGCTCCACAGGTCGTCTCCATGTCCTCGGCGTGCTGTTCGGCCGCCCGCTTTCCGACGAGCGTGCGACCCTCCGTTCGCCCGGTCAACGACAGGGCGCGGCTCCGAACCAATTTCGTCCCCGCGATGCCCGTACCGAGGCGAGCGTCGGTCAGGAAAGCGCGAGGGGGCGGTGGCGGCCCGCGCCATCGGCGATGTCGCGCGAGCCCCCAAGTTTGTCGCCCGCCATCAAGACGACCCCGCCGGTCGTCCATAGCGTCCAACGCAAGTGTAACAGGGTGCGCTCGCGCCCCGATTCAGGAGGCGACGGCCCGTGGGTTTGCCGACCAAGGAAACCATGCTCGA
>CAXUMV010000561.1:0-2172 GCA_964252065.1 uncultured Lichenihabitans sp. | reverse complement strand
TGGCGCGGGCATTGTCCTCGTCCGACGGCGACTGCTCGTCGTAGGCGGCATAGTAATAATCCATGCCGATCATATCGTACTCGAGGAAGGCCCCGCGGGCGGCCAACGCCGTCTGGTAGTCGAGATCGCGCCCGCTCGGGTTCATGTGGCAGAGGACGGTGTGGTTGAGGTCTGCCCCCTCCTCCTCCACGATGTCGAGCACCTTGTGGGCCAGCCGTTCCCAGCCCGGCAGGTGGATCGACAGCGGCACGCCGGTGATCCGCGAGGCCCGTGCGGCGGCGCGCAGCGACTTCTGCTCGGCTTCCGTGAAGAAGCGGCCGACCCCGACCTCGCCGATGATGCCGGCCATGACGTCGGGCTGTGTCACGCCGCCGCCGACATCATGGACAATGAAGGCCGCGGCCTCATCGACATCCATCCGGGTGAACCAGTCGGGATGGGAGGCTTCGAGATAGAATCCCGAGCCCATGACGATGTTGAGCCGGGTCCGGCGGGCGATGCGCTGGAGGGCCGGCGGGTCGCGGCCGATGCCGACATTGGTCGGGTCCACCACCGTGTCGCCGCCGAGCTCGGCATAGCGGCCGAGCTCCCCGCAGGCGAGATTGACGTCGAGCAGCAGGCAGTTGTCGCGGCTCACGAAGGGGTTCATCCGCAGTTCGCCGAGGATGTCGAGCGCGACAGGCTGTTCGGCGAGCGACATGTCGGAGGCCGTGCAGGGGCAGGTCCAGAGCCTCGAGGCATCGAGCAGGATATGCTCGTGCATCAGCGTGACGCCCATCCGCGTGGCCGGGATCGGACCGAGCACGGTCATCACGGTGCCGGTCGAGACCCCGACGGGGTGCCGCTTGTCCTGGTCCACGTCCTGGCCCTCAGCGCTTGCGGACGGCGCCGCGGAAGATTCGGACGTTCATCCAGATGGCGATGAGGATGATCGTGCCGGTGACGATCGGCGTCAGGAACGGCGACAGATGGGCGAGGATCAGCCCGTTGCCGATGACCGCCACCGTCAGTGCGCCGAGCACCGTGCCAACCATCGTGCCCCGCCCGCCGAAAAGGCTCGTGCCGCCGAGCACGACGGCCGCGATGACGTCAAGCTCGAACCCCTGCCCCGCGTTGGACGAGCCGCTACCGAGCCGGGCCGCGAGCACGATACCGGCAAGCGCGGCGGTCGCTCCGGAGAGGACGTAGACGAACAGCGTGACGGCCCGTGTGTTGACGCCCGCCCGTCTCACGGCCTCGGCATTGGCGCCGATGCCCGTGACGTAGCGGCCGAAGGGGGTCTGTGTGAACACCACCATCGCGACCGCCATCACGCCTGCCGCGATCAGGGCCGGGACCGGCATGCCGAGGACCCAGCCGCGTCCGAGCTCCACGAAGGACAGCGCCGACGGGATGGGGATGGAATAGCCGCCGGTCATCAGCAGCGCGAAGCCGCGGATGACGCTGAGCCCCGCCAGGGTCACGATGAAGGCCGGAATCCCCTCATAGGCGACGAAGAAGCCCTGCAGCGCGCCGATGAACGCCCCGGCAAGCAGCATCAGGACGACGACCAGCACCCATGGCAGGCCGGCCTGGATCAAGATGGCGCAGAGCGCGCTGACGAGCGCCAGGATGGAGCCGACCGACAGGTCGATGCCGCCCGTCGTGATCACCAGCGTCATCGCCCCGGCGACGATCAGCAGCGGCGCCGACTGGCGCAGGATGTTCAGGATGTTGCCGAGCGTGAGGAAATCCGCGGTGGTCGCGGAGAACAGCACGACGACGACGAGGAAGAACAGAGCGATGGAGCCGACGCTGCCGTTGGCCAGAAAGCGATCCCGCAGCCGGGGCGGCCGCAGCCGCGCCGAGGCAGCATCGGCGGAGAGAGGCGCCGGGCCGCTCAAGCGTGCGGTCTTTCGCCCGCGGAGCCGCGGGCCGACAGGGCCCTGAACTTCCGGCCGACGATGAGGTCGACGACATCCTCGATGTCGGTGTCCTCGATGCGCCGCTCGGCGACGGCGCGACCCTCGTACATGACCTGGATGCGGTCGCAGACCAGGAAGAGGTCCTGCAGGCGATGGGTGATCAGGATGACGCTGACCCCGCGCGCGCTCACGGCGCGGATCAGCTCCAGCACGGCCTCCACCTCGGCCACGGCGAGCGCCGCGGTCGGCTCGTCCATGATCAGGACCT
>CAXUMV010000560.1:1015-2184 GCA_964252065.1 uncultured Lichenihabitans sp. | reverse complement strand
GGGCACCGGCGAGCGCCCGCGCGGGCTAGCCCCTTCTCCCGCAGGCGGGAGAAGGGCCTCATAGGCGGGCATCGAGGGAACCTCAACGTCCTGCACCGGCCGGGCTCAGCCCTTGATCTCCTGCCATTTCTGCTGCCAGTCGGTATAGCTCGTGCAGCCCTTGCTGCCGTCCGCGCAGATCGCGAGCGGCGTCTTCCAGAACCGGATGCTCTTGAGGTAGCTCGCCGGGGCGTCGAGGTGGTACTTGGCGCAGGAGCCGGCCTGCTGGGCGTCCATCTCGGCGCAGGCCTTGCCGTTGACGGGCGTCTCGCCGAAGTAGATCGCCTGCTGGGCCTGGACCTTCGGGGTC
The DNA here is from genome assembly GCA_964252065.1 of uncultured Lichenihabitans sp. GTDB lineage: Bacteria > Pseudomonadota > Alphaproteobacteria > Rhizobiales > Beijerinckiaceae > Lichenihabitans. The sequence continues at coordinate 1,835 of CAXUMV010000560.1, read as the reverse complement.
GAGGCATAGGCCATGAACTTGTAGGCGCAGTTGGGGTGCTTGGACTTGGTGGCCAGCATCCAGCTGTCCGCCCAGCCGGTCGCGCCCTCGGGCGGCACGGCATCGGCGACGGGGGCGCCGGCGTCCTTCAGCGTGTTGGTCATGTAGGGCCAGGAGGCGCCGATCACCGAGTCCCCATTCTTGAACAGCTCGATCTGGTCCGAGGCGAGCGCCCAGTATTTCTTGACGAGCTTCTGCTGGCCCTTCAACAGGTCGGCCGCCGCATCGAGCTGGGCGGGCGTGAGCTCGTAGGGGTCGGTGATGCCGAGCTCGGGCTTGGTCTTCGAGAGGTAGAGCGCCGCGTCCGCGATCTGGATCGGGTTGTCCGGCACGCTGACGAGGCCCTTGTACTGCGGATCATACAGCGCCCCCCAGCTCGTGGGGGGCGTCGTCACCTTGGCGGTGTTCCACAGCAGCACGTTCGGGCCCCACTCGTAGGACAGGCCGTAGTGGACGCCCTTCAGGGTGTTGTGCGGGGGGGCCTTGAGGTCCTCGACGAAGGAGGGATAGTCGGGGATGAGCTCGACCGCGATGGGCTGCACGTCGCCGCCGTAGATGAGGCGCAGCGTGGCATCGCCCGAGGCGGAGACGAGGTCGTACTCGCCCCCGCCGCCCTGGCGCATCAGCGCCACCATTTCGTCCGAGGAGCCGGCATATTTCTTGTTCACCTGGCAGCCCGTCTCGGCTTCGAACGGCTTGACGAGGAAGTCGTCCGCACCGGCCCGCAGACCCTCCACCCGGTCCGCGTGTCGGCCGCGAGCGGAGAGCAGGATGACGTAGG
>CAXUMV010000560.1:0-1005 GCA_964252065.1 uncultured Lichenihabitans sp. | reverse complement strand
CTTCGAACGGCTTGACCCAGTCGTCCTGCGCGTAGCCTTCCCAGGCGACGATGTTGAGGGCGCCTTCGCCCGTGCCGATCGCCTTGGGGTAGTTCGGCTCGACCGGGGCCGACCACCCGGCGGAGGCGCCGGCCAAGGACAGCACCACGGCCCCGATCCATGCGTCACGCTTGCTCATGCGGTTCTCCCTCCTCTGCGGGCTCGTCCAGCGCGCCGAGATCGGCGGCATCCCAGCCGACCAGCAGGGCCTCGCCCACCGCGACCGCGGCGCCCGTCCCGTCGTTCGGCCTGATCGCCTCGACCGCCGTGCCGTCGGCGAGGCGGATGACGTATTTGGTCGCCATGCCGAGGAACACCTCGTCGGCGAGATGCCCTTCCTCGGCGTGGAAATGCGCGGGCAGCGGGGCTTCCCCGGCGAGCCGGAGGCGGACCTTCTCGGGCCGGAGCACGAGCCGCCGCCCGCCGCGCCGGAGCAGGCTGGAGGTGCCCACGAAACCCGCCACGAAGGCGCTGGCCGGCCGGTCGTAGATGTCGCGCGGCGTCCCGATCTGCTCGATGCGGCCGCGGTTGAACACCGCGATCCGGCTCGACATCGAGAGCGCCTCCTCCTGGTCGTGCGTGACGTAGAGGAACGAGATGCCGACCTGCCGCTGGATAGCCTTGAGCTCCGCCTGCATGTCGCGGCGCAGCTTGAGGTCGAGCGCGCCGAGCGGCTCGTCGAGCAGCAGCAGGCCGGGGCGGTTCACGATGGCGCGGGCCAGCCCGACGCGCTGGCGCTGGCCGCCCGAGAGCTGGGCGGGCAGGCGTGCCCCGTAGGCGGTCATCTGGACGGTGCGGAGCGCCTCCTCGACCCTGTCCCGGCACGCGGCGCCGCCGACACCCTTGGCGCGCAGCCCGTAGGCGACGTTGTCGCTGACGCTCATGTGCGGGAACAGCGCGTAGTCCTGGAAGACGGTGTTGACGTTGCGGGCGAAGGGTGGGGTGCGGGCGACGTCGACGCCGTCG
>CAXUMV010000559.1:0-2191 GCA_964252065.1 uncultured Lichenihabitans sp. | reverse complement strand
GGGCGCATCGTGGCCGTCGAACGCGGCATCGCGGCGGAGGCGGGGACCGTCATCGATGCGGCCGGGCAGCTCGTGTCGCCGCCCTTCGTCGATCCGCACTTCCATCTGGATGCCACGCTCTCGCTGGGGCTGCCGCGCCTCAACGTGTCGGGGACGCTGCTCGAAGGCATCGCGCTCTGGGGCGAGCTGAAGCCGCTGCTCACCCACGAGGCGCTGGTCGAGCGCGCCCTGCGCTACTGCGATCTCGCGGTCGCCCAGGGCCTGCTCGCGATCCGCAGCCACGTGGACGTCAGCGATCCGCGCCTGCTCACGGTCGAGGCGCTGCTCGATGTGCGCGAGCGGATCAAACCCTACATCGATCTCCAGCTCGTCGCCTTTCCCCAGGACGGCTACTTCCGGGCGCCGGGGGCCGCCCAGGCGCTGGAGCGCGCCCTCGACCGGGGCGTCGACGTCGTGGGCGGCATCCCGCATTTCGAGCGCACGATGCAGGACGGCGCGGCGTCGGTCGAAGCGCTGTGCCGCATCGCGGCCGACCGGGGCCTGCCGATCGACCTGCATTGCGACGAGACCGACGACCCGCTGTCGCGTCACATCGAGACCCTGGCGGCCGAGGCGCGGCGGTTCGGCCTTCAGGGCCGCGCCGTCGGCTCGCACTGCACGTCCATGCATTCGATGGACAACTACTACGTCTCCAAGCTGATCCCGCTGATCGCCGAGGCCGACCTCACAATCGTGGCCAATCCGCTGATCAACATGACCATCCAGGGCCGGCACGACACTTATCCCAAGCGCCGCGGCATGACTCGCGTGCCCGAATTGAAGGCCGCGGGGGTGAACGTCGCCTTCGGCCACGACTGCGTGATGGACCCCTGGTACTCGCTGGGCTCCGGCGACATGCTGGAGGTCGCCCACATGGCCATCCATGGGGCGCCCATGACGTCGCGGGACGCGATGCGCGGCGCCTACGCGTCGGTGACGACGAACGCCGCAAGGGCCATGGGGCTCGAGGGCTACGGCATCGCGGTCGGGTCCAGGGCCGACCTCGTGCTGCTGCAGGCCGCCGACCCGATCGAGGCCATCCGCCTCAAGGCGGCCCGGCTCGCGGTGATCAGGGCCGGCAAGGTCGTGGCCCGCTCGGCGCCCCGCATCGCGGACCTGTCCATCGAGGGGCGGCCGGCCCGGGTCGACCCGTCGGCCTACGCCCCGCGCCTGGCCTGAACGCCCGGTGCTGCCGAAAACTTCAGCTTGACAAGACCGGGGCCGCGTCCTCGTTTCGGCATCGATCGCGACGAGGCCAAGGCCCCCTGACGAGAGAACTCCCGCCCGGTGTCGGCTCTGCCGGGATCGCGGTGGCGATGCTGGCCGACCTCGACGCGAGCCTTGGGACTTGAAGAGGGGTCGAGCATGCAGCGGTTCAGCGAAAAGGTCGCGGTCGTCACAGGCGGCGCGCAGGGCATCGGGCTGGCCTGCGCCCAGCGGTTCCTCGAGGAAGGCGGCCGGGTCGTGGTCGCCGACATCAAGGCCGAGGCGGCCGCCGAGGCCGTGCGGGTGCTGGGCGGCCACGCCGGCTTCCACTATGTCCGGACCGACGTGACCGAGCGCGCCGCGGTCGAGCGCATGATCGCCGAGGCCGTCGCGGTGTTCGGGGGCGTCGACGTCCTGGTGTCCAACGCCGGCGCCGCCAAGAACATCCCCCTGCTCGACCTGACCGACGAGGACCTCGACCAGGGTTTCCGGCTGAACCTCATCGCGATGATCCTGTGCGGCCAGGCCGCGGTCAGGCAGATGAAACAGCAGGGGCGGGGCGGGGCGGTCGTCTACATGTCGTCGGTCAACGCCGTCATGGCGATGCCGGGCTACACGATCTACAACGTGTCCAAGGGCGGCATCGAGCAGCTGACCCGGGTCATGGCGCTCGAATGCGCGCCGCTCGGCATCCGGGTGAATGCGGTCGGCCCCGGGACGATCCTGACCGAACTGTCCAAGACCGCCGTGCTGACCAACGAGGAGAGCCGGCGGCGCGTGATGTCGCGGACCCCGCTCGGCCGGTTCGGGGAGCCCGAGGAGGTCGCCTCGGTGGTCGCCTTCCTGGCGAGCCGCGATGCCGCCTACGTGACGGGCGAGACGGTCTTCATCGACGGGGGACGGCGGGCGCTGAACTACACCGTGCCGACGACCTGAGGCGCCATCG
>CAXUMV010000558.1:1076-2192 GCA_964252065.1 uncultured Lichenihabitans sp. | reverse complement strand
CATGGATTGCTTCGCTGCGCCCGCGAAGACGACATCGGCGTTCTCGCGCACCGGTTGTTCTGACTACAGCTTGGTATGACCTCCGTGGCCTGGATCGCCACGGTGCCTCGGGCCTACGCGTCCGCCTTCAGGGGTCGCGTCATGGTCGTGTTGCCCAGCCACTGGTTGCCGAGCGACACCGTGTTGCGGACGGCGGCCACGAAGCCCCGGGCGGCGAAGAAGTCGCGGGCGCTGTCGCTCGCGTCCACGCCGAGCTTGAGGGCGCCCCGCGCGCCCGCGAGGCGGACCAGGGCGTCCAGCAGCAGGGAGGCGACGCCCTGCCGCGCATGGCGGGGATCGACGTAGAGCATCGCGATCGTGTCGGGGCCGGCCAGCGACGCGAAGCCGACCGGGGCTCCTTCGACGGTTGCGACGAGCGTGAGCGCGCTGGCCAGCCTGCGGCCAAAGGCGGCCTCGTCGTCGGCCTGCCCGGCCCAGACCTCGCGCTGGGCGTCGTCGTAGTCGTCGGCGGCGAGCTCCTCGATGCTCGCGCGGAACACCGCCGCGAGCGCGGCCAAGTCGGCCGGAAGCATGGGGCGGAGCGTGGCAGCGGTCATGGATGGCTCCCCCGGGGCAGGACGCTCCAGGCGGTGCCGTCCTTGCCGTCCTTGAGGCCGATGCCCATCGCGGCGAGCTCGTCCCGCAACCGGTCGGATTCGGCCCAGTCCCTGGCGGCGCGCGCCGCAAGGCGCCGGTCGACCAGCGCCTGCACGGCGCTCGCATCGACGAGGGCGCCGCCCTGGCGGCGGGCGATCCACTGCTCGGGCTCCTCGGCCAAAAGGCCGAGCAGGCGGGCCGCGGCGACCGCGGCGGCGGGGTCATGGCCGAACGCGCCGTGCAGCGCGCCGATGCTCGCGGGCGTGTTGAGGTCGTCGAGGAGCGCGGCGAGGGCGGGGCCGTCCGGCTCGGCGGGGGCCGCCGTCCCCGCCTCCTTGGCGGTCGCATACCACCGGTCGAGGGTCCGCTCGGCCTCCTCGAGCGCGTCGACGGTCCAGTCGATGGGCGCGCGGTAGTGCTTGCGCAGCATGGCGAGGCGCAGCACCTCCCCCGGCCAGGGCCGGCCGCCGAACGTGTCCG
>CAXUMV010000558.1:0-1056 GCA_964252065.1 uncultured Lichenihabitans sp. | reverse complement strand
CTTCGACATCTTCTCGCCCTCGACCTGCAGGAACCCGTTGTGCATCCAGACCTGCGCCATGGCGTCGTGGCCAAAGGCGCAGCGGCTCTGGGCGACCTCGTTCTCGTGGTGGGGGAAGATAAGGTCGATGCCCCCGCCGTGGATGTCGAACACCTCGCCGAGATGCTGCCAGCTCATCGCCGAGCACTCGATGTGCCAGCCCGGCCGCCCGCGGCCCCACGGGCTGTCCCAGCCCGGCTCGGCCGCCGCGGCCGGCTTCCAGAGCACGAAGTCGGTCTCGGCGCGCTTGTAGCCCGCCACCTCCACCCGCGCCCCGGCGATCATCTCGTCGAGCGGCCGGCGCGACAGCCCGCCATAGTCCGGCATCGAGGGCGTGTCGAACAGCACGTGGCCGTCCGCGACATAGGCATGGCCCCGCTCCAGCAGCCGCGCGATGACCGCAAGCATGGCCGCGATGTGCTCCGTCGCCCTCGGCTCGGCCGAGGGGGGAAGGCAGCCCAGGGCCGCGACATCGGCGTGAAAGCCTTCGGTCGTCGCCTCGGTCAGGGCGCCGATGCTGATGCCCCGCTCGGCGGCGCGCGCGTTGATCTTGTCGTCGACGTCCGTGATGTTGCGCACGTAGGTGACGTGGGCCGGCCCGTAGCGATGGCGCAGCAGGCGGAACAGCACGTCGAAGACGATCAGCGGACGCGCGTTGCCGATATGGGCGCGGTCGTAGACCGTGGGGCCGCAGACGTAGAGGCGGACGTTCGAGGCCTCGAAGGGCGTGAACGTCTCCTTCTGCCGCGTGAGAGAGTTGTAGAGCCTGAGCTCCATCGGCGATCCTCCGGCGGCCCGGGGAGCGCTCGCGATCGAACAACACAAAGCCCGCCCCGGCCAGCGTGTTGCGCTAGCCGATGACGCCCAGCCTGTCGAGGTTCGCGCGGCGCCGGGATTCACTCAACGCCGGCGAGTTATGGCCTTCTCCCGCTTGGCGGGAGAAGGTGTCAGAAGGACGGATAAGGGGATCCTCGGCCGGTGAGTCCCCTCATCCGCCCTGTCGGGCACCTTCTCCCG
>CAXUMV010000557.1:0-2208 GCA_964252065.1 uncultured Lichenihabitans sp. | reverse complement strand
TCAATCTATGGTCCCACATGACGGTGCTGCAGAACCTGATCGAGGGGCCGGTCCACGTGCAGAAGCGGCCGCGGGCCGAATGCATCGCTGAGGCGGAGACGCTGCTCGAGCGGGTGGGGCTCGGCGAGCGGCGCCACTACTACCCCGCCCATCTGTCGGGCGGCCAGCAGCAGCGGGCCGCCATCGCCCGGGCCCTCGCCATGAAGCCCAAGGTCATGCTGTTCGACGAGCCGACCTCGGCGCTCGACCCCGAACTCGTCGGCGAAGTGCTGCGCGTCATGCGCTCCCTCGCCGAGGAGGGCCGCACCATGCTGGTCGTGACCCACGAGATGAGCTTCGCGCGCGACGTGTCGAACCGGGTGCTGTTCCTCCACAAGGGCGAGGTCGAGGCGGATGGGCCGCCGGCCGAGCTCTTCAACAACCCCAAATCGGACCGCTTCAAGCAGTTTCTCTCCGGCTTCGGTTCGTGACGGCCGTCACCATCGAGGCGCCGCTGAGCTGGCGGCAGATCGCGGAGGTGGGCGAGGGTGCGGACCTTCGCCTGGACGAGGCGGCATGGGTCCGCATCCGCGATGCCCATGCCATCGTGCGGGCCATCGTCGGGCGCAGCATCCGGGCCTACGGCGTCAACACCGGGGTGGGGGCGCTGTGCGACACGATCATCGGGCCCGACAAGCAGGCCGCCCTGTCGCGCAACATCCTCATGAGCCACGCCTGCGGGGTCGGCGCGCCGCTGCGGCGCGAGGAGACGCGGGCCATCATCGCCGCGCAGGTCAACAATCTGGCCCATGGCCGATCCGGCGTCAGGGCGGAGGTGGTCGCGGCGCTGATCGCGCTGCTGGCCGCCGATGTCCTGCCCGAAGTGCCGGCCTGGGGATCGGTCGGCTACCTCACCCACATGGCCCATATCGGCCTCGTGCTGATCGGCGAAGGCCGGGCCTGCGTCGACGGCGCGTGGCTGCCCGGCGGGGCGGCACTCGCGAGACGGGGCCTGTCGCCCCTGGTGCTGGTCGCCAAGGAAGGCCTGAGCCTCGTCAACGGCACGCCCTGCTGCTGCGGCCTCGGGGCGCTCGGCGTATGGCGGGCCGAGCGGCTCCTCGATTGGGCGGACGCCATCGCGGCCATGACGTTCGAGAACCTGCACGGCCAGCCGGAGGTGTTCGGCGAGGACGCCCTGTCGCTCTCGCGCTCGCCCGGCTTCGGGGTGGCGGGACGCGCCCTCCGGGGGTGGCTCGCGGGGAGCGGGATGCTCGGCTCGGAGCGGACGCAGGACCCGCTCAGCCTGCGGGCCATCCCGCACGTGCACGGCGCCGCCCGGGACGTCATGGCCCAGGCGGGCCTCGTGACCGACCACGAGCTCGGCTCCGTCACCGACAATCCCGCGATCCTGGGCACCCGCGAGCACCCCCGCGTCGTGCCCGAGGCCAATGCGGTGGGCGCCGCGCTGGGGCTCGCGATGGATTCGCTCGGCGTCGCCGTCGCGGAGGTCGCCGCTATGGCGGAGCGCCGGATCGACCGGCTCGTCAACCCGCAGGTGAGCGGCCTGCCGGCCTTCCTCGCCGACAACAGCGGGGCCGCGTCCGGCTTCATGATCGCCCAGTACACGGCGCTGTCCCTGGTGTCCGCCAACCGGCGCCTGGCCGCGCCCGCGAGCCTCGATGGCGGCATCACCTCGGCGCTGCAGGAGGACCACCTGACCCATTCCACCCCGGCCGCCGTGAAGATCCTCGCGATCCTCGACAATGCCGAGCGCATCCTCGGGATCGAGCTGCTGGCCGCGGCGCAGGCCTATGAGCTCCAGCCGCGCTTCGGCCGCCGCGCGCCCGGCACCGAGACGCTCTACCGTACCGTCCGCGCCGTGGTGCCGCCCTATGCGGACGACCGTCCGCTGGCGGTCGACATGGCGTCGGCGCGCGATATGATCCGTGCGCGGCTCCCTGGTGAAAGGCTCGCAGCCCCGTGACCGCCCTCCTCGCAGACCGGATCTGGCGCAATGCCCGCATCGCCACGATGGCGGCCACGGGTCCGGTCCGGTTCGAGCACGGCGCGGTCGCCGCCAAGGACGGCCGCATCGCCTGGGTGGGCGCCATGGACGACCTGCCGCCCGGCCTCACGGCGCACGAGACCGTCGAGGTGGGCGGACGCTGGATGACGCCCGGCCTGATCGACTGCCACACGCACCTCGTCCACGGCGGCGACCGCGCCCGG
>CAXUMV010000556.1:912-2212 GCA_964252065.1 uncultured Lichenihabitans sp. | reverse complement strand
CCCCGAGCCACCCGCTCCGCCGCCTCCGCCGCCCCCACCCTGCCCGCCGCCGCCCCCGCCGACTGCAAAGGCCGGGCCGCTGAGCGCAAGGGTCGCGGCCAGTGCCGCGGCGATCACCACTTTGATCATTGTCTGATGTCCGGTTGATCTTTGGTCCGCATCGAGGGACCGATGACCAGGAATGACGCGGAGGGCCTGCTTGTTTCGTGACCGGCCGTGCTTCCTTACGCCTCATGCGGCCGCCGGCGCGGAACCCTCCGCGAGGGGCCGCTTGCTTGACCTATCGGTCGCCGCGCCGCAGTACGGGCCGGCTCAGCTTTGCCGGACCCGTCCCGTGCCGAACGTCACGCTCATCGACAACTACGACAGCTTTACCTGGAACCTGTTTCATCAGCTCGGCGCGCTCGGGGCCGCGGTGACGGTCCACCGCAACGACGCCCTGAGCGTCGACGAGGTGCTGGCGGCCGGGCCCGATGCGATCGTGCTGTCGCCCGGGCCCAAGACGCCCCGCGAGGCCGGGCTCTGCCTCGAGCTCATCCGCACGGCGGGGGCCACCACCCCCATCTTCGGCGTCTGCCTCGGGCACCAGGCGATCGGCGACGCCTACGGCGGATCAGTGACCCGCGCCCCCGTGCCGATGCACGGCAAGGTCTCGACCATCCGGCACGAGGGGCGGACCGTATTCCGCGGCATCAACGGCCCGTTCCAGGCGACCCGCTACCACTCGCTGGTCGTCGACCGGGACGGCCTGCCCGACGCCCTGGCCGTGACGGCGGAAACCGACGACGGGCAGGTCATGGGCCTCTCGCACCGGGAGCACCCCGTCCACGGCGTGCAGTTCCACCCCGAGAGCATCCTGTCCGAGCACGGCGCCACGATCCTGCAGAACTTCCTCGATCTCGCGGCGGCGTGGAACGCGTCCCGCGCCCGGCCCTGAGCCGATGGACCGCTTCAAGGCGCTGCTGGCCAAGATCGCCACGGGGTCCGTCCTGAGCCGCGGGGAGGCGGAGATCGCCTTCGACGACATGCTGGCCGGCGAGGTCACGCCGGCCCAGGTCGGGGCCTTCCTCATGGCGCTGCGGGTGCGCGGGGAGAGCGTCGAGGAGATCGCCGGCGCCGTCACGGCGATGCGGGCCAGGATGCTGCGCGTCGAGGCCCCAGCCGACGCCATCGACGTCGTGGGCACGGGGGGCGATGGCGCCGGCAGCTGGAACGTCTCGACCCTCGCGGCTCTGATCGTGGCGGCCTGCGGCGTGCCGGTCGCCAAGCACGGCAACCGGGCCGCCTCCTCGCGCTCGGG
>CAXUMV010000556.1:0-902 GCA_964252065.1 uncultured Lichenihabitans sp. | reverse complement strand
GCGGCGTCCGCATCGGGCAGGATGGTTTCGGTTTCGCGCTCGGGCGCGAGCGACGTGCTGACCGCGCTTGGGGTGCGCATCGGCATCCCGCCCGCGGCCGTGTCGCGCTGCATCGCCACCGCCGGCATCGGCTTCATGATGGCCCAGACCCATCACGCCGCGATGCGCCACGTGGGCGCGATCCGGGCCGAGCTCGGGACCCGCACGGTCTTCAACCTGCTCGGTCCGCTCTCCAACCCGGCCGGGGTGCGGCGGCAGCTGCTGGGCGTCTTCGCCCCGGCCTGGCTCGAGCCGCTGGCCGAGGCGCTGCGCACGCTGGGCAGCGAGCGCGTCTGGGTCGTGCACGGCGGGGACGGGCTCGACGAGCTGACCACCACCGGCCCCAGCGCCGTCGTCGAGCTGAACGGGGCGACGCTCCGGCGCTTCGAGGTCACGCCCGAGGACGCGGGCCTGCCGCGGGCGCGGCCCGACGACCTGCGCGGCGGCGACCCGGCCCACAACGCGAGGGCGCTGGAGGCGGTGCTCGCCGGCGCCCGCAACGCCTACCGGGACATCGCGGTGCTGAACGCCGCGGCCGCCCTGGTGATCGCCGACAAGGCGCCCGATCTCCGCGCCGGCGCTGCCCTCGCGCAGGCCGCCCTCGACGGCGGGGCGGCGGCCGCCACGCTGGACCGCCTGCGGTCCGCCTCCGCGACCGACGCCTGAAGGATCTGGGGCCATGACCGACATCCTGCGCCGTATCGAAGCCTACAAGCGGGAGGAGATCGCCGCCGCCAAGGCCGCCGTGCCGCTCCGGGCGCTGGAGCGGCAGGCCGCCGCAGCCGCCCCGCCCCGCGGCTTTGCGGCCGCCATCCGCCGCAAGCTGGCCGGAGGCGGCACGGCGCTGATCGCGGAGATCAAGA
>CAXUMV010000555.1:0-2223 GCA_964252065.1 uncultured Lichenihabitans sp. | reverse complement strand
CTGGGTGAAGGTCTCGATCAGGCTGCGGTCCCGCATGACGTAGAGCTGGAACCAGAGCGGGCCGGGCGTCGCGGCCCGGAGCGCCTCGAGGGAGGCGATGCCGAAGTTGGACAGGCAGTAGGCCGTGCCGGCGGCGTGCGCCGCGCGGGCAGCCAGGATCTCGCCATGGGGGGCGAACAGGCCGGAGAAGCCCACCGGCCCGAGCATCACCGGCAGGGCGCGCTTCTGGCCCAGGATGGTCGTGGTCAGGTCGCGCTCGCCGACGTCGCACAGCACCCGCTGGTCGACCAGCCACTGGTCGAAGTCGGCGATGTTGGCGCGGGCGGTCTGCTCGGAGAAGGCCGCCCCGTCGAGATACTCGAAGAAGATCTTGGGCAGGCGCCGACGCGCCATGAGCCGCGCATCCTCGACATTGGCGATCGTCATGGGTGTCCATCCTCCGAGGGGTCGGGCGAGGTCGGCCGCAAGAGCCTGTTGCCACCGACCTTAGCAGCCGCGCCCCCCGATGGGGAGCGGAGGACGATCGGCGGCCCGTGGAATTTCCGGTCCGCCTCCGCCGGATCGGGAACGGCCGGGATCGCGGTCCCGGGCGCTTGCCGATCGGGACCGCGGGGCCGCCGGCGGGTCCGCTTGCCTCGCCCGCCTCCCGGGACGGAGCCGGCGGGCCGGGCCTAGTCTCCGGTGGTCACTGCGGCGATCGCCCCCCGAAGCAGAGGACAAGATCGTCACAACATGGGGCCGAGTGGATCCAAGTCCGATGACTGCCTTCAGCACGCGGCTTCCGAACAACGGCCGGATCACCCCGAAATGGCTGGCGCTCTTCGTCTGTGGATTTGTGGTGGCCGCCGTCTATTACGGCGCCCTGCTGTGGCTGGTGGTCTGGCTCGGCGGAAAAGCCCTGGGGCCGCTGGTCAGCTGACCGGCTCTCAATCGGCGGAGAAGCGCTGCTCGTCGTCGAACGGCGCCTGCTCGATCAGCTCCAGGAAGAGGTAGAAGCCTATCAGATAGGCTATGCCCACGTAGATCATGGTGCTCTCCGCCCCGCCGCCGCGGGGACCGCGTTCCCTGGTGACCTGCTATTCTGCAGCTGACCGTGATAAAGATACACCAAATGGTTAACGAATTGAAACAGAGTTCAGGCACAAAAAGCAATTTGCGACGTAAAATGACTCGAATCGCTGGAAAGCGAGGCGGTTCGCCGCAGTCGCTGCCTGGTTCTTAGGCATCTTTGCTTCGAAAATCCGGGCTTTCGCAGGCTTGGCGCGCCTTTGGCGAGGATCAAGGGGTGCCGGCGGCGGCCGGCCCTGCGGCCCGCCGGTCCGGCAGGGCCGACCCGAGCCTCCGGAACCGGGCTCCTCGCCGGTGCTTCCGGCGTCGTCCGTTCAGTGCTTGGGCTTGTTCATCAGGACGAAGCCCGCGGCCTTGTCGGGCTGATCGGTCAGGAACTTGTTGACGGCGCCCTTGAGCTGCTCGACGAGCTCGGTCTTGTACTTCTTGGAGTCGGGGTCGAGCGTCAGCGTCGTGACCACGACCAGATAGGACTTGCTTTCGCCTTCCCGCGGATAGGCTGACCAGACCTTGGCGCTTCTGGCCAACGGGTGTTCGAACTTCATCGCCGACATGTCTCCTCTAGGATCGTGTCCGCAAGTGCCGTCGTGATGCTGTCACAATCAAGGGCCGATCGGCGGCATCCGGAGCGCCGCGATCGGCGGCTTCGCACGGGCCGTGTGGCCGGCGCTCCGACCGCGAAGGCTGTCACAAGCCTGTTTTGAAACTGCGGTGTCATGGGGCAGCCCGTTAAGGATTGCCTCATGTCCAACGCCGCCCTTCAAATGAATGCGCCGCCGGCCCGCCCCGTCGTCCCGGATCTCAGCGGCAGGACGACCGTCAGCACGGTCCTGGTCTTCGCCCTCCTGCTTTGCGGCGGGATCGGCTATGCGGTCTACGGGCTGCTGTCCGACATCAACGGGGCCGGCGAGTCGCTCGCCATCGGCGCCTTCCTGCTGCTCGGCCTCGCGCTGCTGATCGCGCTCGGGTTCGAGTTCGTGAACGGCTTCCACGACACCGCGAACGCGGTCGCGACCGTCATCTACACCCACAGCATGCCCCCGATCGTGGCGGTGGTCTGGTCGGGGGTGTTCAACTTCCTCGGCGTCCTGGTCTCGAGCGGGGCGGTGGCCTACGGGGTCATCACCCTGCTGCCGGTCGAGCTCATCCTCCAGG
>CAXUMV010000554.1:0-2240 GCA_964252065.1 uncultured Lichenihabitans sp. | reverse complement strand
CCTCGTCCGCCAGACGCCGCGCGTGACCGTGGCCGTCACATGCACCGCTTTCGCCGCGCGGCCCCTGAGTCGAAGCGAGCTGAAACCTTTCAGGGACTGGTACGACGGCCGACCCGAGACCGAGCTCAACTTCAAACTCTATCGACAGGCCACGAACAAGATCGTCGGTCTCTCGGACGCGACGGCAGCCTTCCTGACGACGTTCTTTCCCTGAGGCGCTCGCCGGCCTCCGCCATCCTCGCGAGCGAAGCATGGCGATCCACAGTTCCCCAAGGAGAACCTGGATCGCCACGGCGCTTCCACGCCTCGCGATGACGGCGGACCGGTCAAGGCCGTCGTTTTCGAACGGACTTCATGTGCTTCGGCGCGCCGTCCGATGCGCCTGATCCGGGCTCAGACGGAATGCGCGGCGGCGGGCCGATGCGTCCGGATCGGTGCGGCCGGCGGGCGTGCGGCAGCAGCAGCCGCAGGCTGCGGCGCCTCGAGGCCGCGCCGGATCACCGCGAGCAGCAGGGCCGCGACCGCAAGCGGAGCCAGCGGCACGCCGAGCGCCGTGGCGGCCACGCGCGACACCAGGGGCAGCACGAAGGCGGCCGCCATCGCCAGCTTCTCGTAGGGCAGGAACCGGGTGCGGCCGGCCTCCCGGAGCAGCCAGGCCAGCGGGATCGCGAGCAGGGCGAGGTCGTAGTCGAGAAGGAAGGGGCTGGCGAGCAGGCTCGCGGCCACCAGCGCCGGGCCGCGGGCACCGCTTTCGGGCCGCAGGCGGCAGAGGCGGGCCAGAAGCGCGGCGGCGAGGAGCGCGACCATGGCCTGCGCCGCATAGGCGAGCGCCGTCGAGCCGTGCAGGAGATGCACGGCCGCAAAGACGCTCACCAGCTTGCCGGCGCCGATCAGGTCCTGCTCGAGCGCCATGCGGGCCAGGGGCGCGGCATGGAGAAAGGCCGGCCAGATGCCGGCCCCGAAGGCCAGCGTCGCGGCCAGCGCAAGGCCCACTACCGTGAGGGCGGCTGTGGCGAGGGTCCGCCAGGCACCGATGGAGACCAGGAACACGGGGACCAGCAGCCCGAGCTGCGGCTTGATCGCCAGCGCGCCGAGCAGCAGGCCGGCGAGGATCGGCCGGGCCGGCATGGCGAGCAGCGCTCCGCCGAAGAGGGCGGTGGTCAGGAACGCGTTCTGCCCGTGACCGATCGTGACGAGGACCGCCGGAAACGCGAGGACGGGGAGCAGCAACGGCCTTCCGCCGCCCATGAAGGCCGCCGCGACCCGCGCATAGGCGAGCCCGGTCGTCCCCAGCCAGACCAGGAGCGCGGCGGGCCAGGGGAGCAGCGCGAGCGGCCAGCAGACCAGCAGGAACAGCGGCGGATAGAAGAAGGCGTAGCTGCCCGTTCCCTGCCCCACCACGGCTGCCTGCACCCCCGCATGGGCGGCGGGGTCGTAGGCGAGCGCTGGGGTGCCGGCGAGCGTCAGCTTCGAGGCCGCCCAGAAACTCAGGAAATCGGTGCCGAGCGGCTCGCCCCGCGGATCGAGCCCGCCATGGGACATCGCGACCATGACGAGGCAGGCCGCCCCCGTCATGCCCGCGAAGATGCGCGCGTAGGCCGTGGCGCGCGGGGCGGTCAGCCACGCCGCCTCCCGGAGGATCGCCTGCCAATGCGCGCGGAACCGGCCCTGCATGGTCCCAGCATGGCGCCCCGGCCCATAAGGAAGCGTGAAGGCCGACCCGCCGCGGGCGCTTTCTTGCCTCCTCCGTGCAGGCGCTGCATAAGCGTGCGCCGAAGCGCTGCCCAAGCCCGAGCCCCAGCCATGACCGTCGCTCCGCCCGTCACGCCAAAAGTCTTCTCGGGCGTGCAGCCGACCGGGAACCTGCATCTCGGCAACTACCTCGGCGCCATCACCCGGTTCGTGGCGCTGCAGGAGAGCTACGACTGCCTCTACTGCGTCGTGGACCTCCACGCGCTCACGATCCCGCAGGACCCGGCCGAGCTCCGCTCCAGCATCCGCGACGTCACGGCCGCCTTCCTGGCCGCCGGCATCGACCCCAAGAAGCACATCGTCTTCAACCAGAGCCGCGTGCCCGAGCACGCCGAGCTCGCCTGGGTGTTCAACTGCGTGGCGCGGGTCGGCTGGCTGAGCCGCATGACGCAGTTCAAGGAGAAGGCCGGCAAGGACCGCGAGAACGCTTCCGTGGGGCTCTATGCCTATCCGGTGCTGATGGCGGCCGACATCCTGGCCTACCGGGC
>CAXUMV010000553.1:0-2245 GCA_964252065.1 uncultured Lichenihabitans sp. | reverse complement strand
CGGCAGGCGCTGACCGGCGCTGCGGGCGATGACCTGCTCCAGGTCACGCCGATCGTCCGAGACGGATCCGTCATGGTCGATTTCACGGCCGCCGACGGCGACGGAGCGGCCCTGCTGGCCCGCCTACAGGCCCTTGGCCTGGAGCACGGATCGAGCTTCAAGGGCGTCGTCGGCGGCTCGATCGCGGTAGCGGACCTGGGCTCGCTCCTCGGCGTCGAGGACCTCGGCTTCGCACGGCTGTCGCGTGCGATGTCGAGCGCCGGCGCCGTCACCACGCAGGCGGATGCCGCGCAACACGACGACGTTGCGCGCGCGGTCTACAGCGTCGACGGCACGGGGATCAAGGTCGGGGTCCTTTCCGACAGCTTCAACACCTCCGGCAATGCCGACACGATGGCGACCGACATCGCCAGCGGCGACCTCCCCGTCAACACGACGGTCCTGCAGGATCTCTCGGGTGGGGAAGACGAGGGCCGCGCGATGGCCCAGCTGATCCATGACATCGCCCCCGGCGCCGCCATCGAGTTCGCGACCGCTTTCTATTCAGAAGCAGGCTTCGCCAACAACATTATCGCTCTGGCGAATGCCGGGGCAAAAATCATCGTTGATGACGTTACCTATTTCGACGAACCTGCTTTCCAGGATGGAATAATCGCTCAAGCCGTCGACCAAGTGACGTCGCAGGGCGTCAGTTATTTCACGTCTGCAGCCAATAACGGGCACAAGGGTTACGAAGCGCCATTCGTCGCCGGCACGTCGTTTTCCTATGGAGGCACGACATATACGGCCGATCAGTTCGCTCCCGGACAGACGCTGCTACAGACGCATGTGTCCGGGACCGTGTATTATGTGCTGCAATGGGATCAGCCGGCAGCGTCGGCGAGCCCAGGTGTAGGGTCCGCGAGCGACCTGGACCTTTTCCTCACCGATTCTGCAGGAAATGTCTACAGCGGCTACGCTTCGACGGACAACAACATAGGGCATGATCCGGTCGAGATCATCGGTATTCAGGCTACGGGAACAGCCTATCTGCGTATAGGCTTGAAGTCGGGCAGCGTGGCGCCGACGGATCTCAAGCTGATCGCGCTCGACAACGGGGCGGGCACGACCCTGGCCTCGCCGGCCTTCAACACGAACGACGGCACGGTGTTCGGGCATGCCGCGGCGGCGGGCGCGATCACGGTCGGCGCGGCGGGCTATTACAAGACGCCGTATTTCGGCGTGTCGCCACCCGTCCTCGAGAGCTTCTCCTCCACGGGCCCGACCACCATCTCCTTCGACACGGCGGGAAACCGGCTCCCGACACCCGAGAGCCGCGCCAAGCCCGACTTCACGGCGGTCGACGGCGGCAACACGACCTTCTTCACGACGGACGACACGCGCGACGCGGACACGTTCCCGAATTTCTACGGCACCTCCGCGGCGGCGCCGGACGCGGCCGCGACGGCGGCGCTCATGCTGCAGAGGAATCCGAACCTCACGCCGGCGCAGATCAAGCAGATCCTGATGGCCTCGGCCATCGACATGGACAACCCGTACACGACGGGGTTCGACATGGGCTACGACAAGGCGACCGGCAGCGGCCTGATCCAGGCGGACGCGGCGCTCGCGATCGCGACGGCTCCCACCATCACCATCGGAACGGTTGCGGGGGACGACATCGTCAACGCTGCCGAGGCAGGAAGCAACGTTTCGATCTCCGGCACGACCACGAACATAGAATTCCTGCGGCCGGTGACCGTCACGCTCGTCGACTCCGCCAACAACGTCCAGGATACGCTGACCACGCTCGACGGCAGCGGCACCTATACGGTCCAGCTCACGCCGACCCAGATACAGGCGCTCTCGGACGGCACCTACACGCTGAAGGCCGATGCCTCGAACCAGGCCGGCACGGCCGCGCCCGAGGCGACCCGGACGCTCGTCGTCGACCGCACCGCGGATTCGGGTGGAGACCTCGCCGTCCAGACGAGCCCGGTCGTCAACGCGGCGGGCCGCTCGGCCGTGCACTACACGCTGCCCGGCCTCGATGCGGACGCGACGGCGAGCGTCACCTTCAGCGACGGCGCCGGGCACAGCGCGACGGGCAGCGGCGGCACAGCCGACCTCTCGTCCTTCGCGGACGGCACGGTCACCGTCACGGTCTCGGCGACCGACACAGCGGGCAACACGGCCGCGGGCGCAGGCACGACGCTGCGCCTCGACACGGTCGCCGACGCCGCGCCCGCCGCGACGCTCAGCATCG
>CAXUMV010000552.1:0-2245 GCA_964252065.1 uncultured Lichenihabitans sp. | reverse complement strand
GTGCGCGTCGAGCGCGCGGACGTGCTGGCCATCCTGGTCACCGTCCCGCTCGTCGCGGGCCTCGTGGCGTTCATCAACGGCTCCCGGCTCGGGCGCGCCATGCGCGCGACCGCCCAGGACCCGGACGCCGCCCGCCTGCAGGGCATCAACGTCGACACGACGATCTCCCTGACCTTCCTCGTCGGCGGCATGCTCGCCGGCGCGGCCGGGCTGATCTACGCGCTGTACCAGACGACGATCCGCTTCGACCAGGGCTTCCAGGCCGGGCTGATCGCCTTCACCGCCGCCGTCATGGGCGGCATCGGCAACCTCCGCGGCGCCGTGCTGGGCGGGCTGATCATCGGCGTCATCCAGCAGCTGTCGGACAACCGCATCGGTCCGCAGTGGACCCCGGCCATCGTGTTCGCCTACCTGGTGATCGTCATGGTCTTCCGCCCGCAGGGGCTCATCGGCGAGCAGACGAGGGAGGCGGGCTGATGGCCACGACGCAGGAGACCCCGGCCGCGGCCGACGCCGCCGCCGTCCCCCAGAAGTACTCGCTCAAGACGGGGCTGCCGCCCCGCGTCTCGCAGGGCCTGGCGGTCGTGGTGATCGTGCTGGCCTTCCTGATGCCGTTCCTGTTCGACCCGGCCTCCGGGTTCCTGTCGGACTCGATCCTCGCGCTGACGTTCGTGATCATGGCCCTGGGCCTGAACATCGTCGTCGGCTTCGCGGGGCTGCTCGACCTGGGCTACGTGGCGTTCTTCGCCTTCGGCGCCTACTCGGTCGGCTGGTTCGCCTCGGGCTTCTTCTCCAGCGTGGACGTCCACGTCCTCGTCTCGGGCCAGGCCGAGCTGCTCCCCGGCATCCACCTGAACTTCCTGCTGGTGCTGCTCGTGGCGATGGTGGTGTGCGCCCTGGTGGGCATCGTCATCGGCCTGCCGACGCTGCGCCTGCGCGGAGACTACATCGCGATCGTGACGCTCGCCTTCGGCGAGATCATCCGCATCTTCGCCATCAACGGCGACGGCATCAGCCTCGGCGGCGACGCCACGCTGACCGCCGGACGGCAGGGCATCACGCCCGTCGACCCGGTGAAGCTGCCCTTCGTGGACCAGTTCAGCCGCCTGCTGGACCTGCGGCCCTGGTACTGGACCGCGCTCGTGCTCGTGCTCATCACGCTCTTCGTGGTGATCCGCCTGCGCGACTCGCGCCTGGGCCGGGCCTGGATCGCGCTGCGCGAGGACGAGGTCGCCGCGGTCTCCATGGGCGTCCCGCTCGTGCGGACCAAGCTCGCCGCCTACGCGGTGGGCGCGGCCTTCGGCGGCGTGGCCGGCGCGTTCCGCGCGTCGTACTCCAACACCGTCAACGCCGACCAGTTCGCGTTCCAGTTCTCCACCTTCGTGCTCGCCATGGTCATCCTCGGCGGCCTGGGCTCGATCTGGGGCGTCGTGCTCGGCGCGATCCTGCTCTCGTTCCTGAACTACTGGCTGATCCCGGACGTCCTGGCGGACGTCCCCTCGAAGATCGGCCTCGACTTCTCGCTCGTGGACGTGAGCTTCGGCATCTTCGGCTTCATCCTCGTGTTCGTCATGGTCCTGCGTCCCCAGGGGCTGCTGCCCGAGGGCAGGCGCAAGATCGAGCTGACGGGCAAGGGCGCCACCGCCGACGGCGGGGAGCTCGCCGAGCCCGTCCTGGAGGGACGCGCATGACCAGCACCGCAGTGGGCGCCGACGGCGCCACCACCCCCGCGGGCCCGGGCGACGGGGACCTCCTCGTCGCCGAGAGCATCTCGAAGATCTTCGGGGGGCTGGTGGCCGTCAACGACGTGTCCTTCACCATCCCGAAGAGCGCGATCGTCTCGCTCATCGGCCCCAACGGGGCGGGCAAGACGACGTTCTTCAACATGCTCACCGGGCTCTACAAGCCCAGCCTCGGCCGCGTGACGTTCGCGGGCAAGGACGTGACGGGCGGCCGGCCGGACAAGATCACGGCGCTCGGCGTGGCCCGGACGTTCCAGAACATCCGCCTCTTCGGCACCATGACCGCCGAGGAGAACGTGATGGTCGGCCAGCACGCCCGCATGAAGGGCGGCATCTTCGGCTCGATCGTCAAGACCCCCGGGGTGCGCAAGGAGGAGAAGCTCGCCCGCGAGAAGGCCCGCGCGGAGCTCGAGTACGTCGGCCTGCGCCCGGAGGTGGCCGACACGCTGGCCATCAACCTCTCCTACGGCGACCAGCGCCGCGTGGAGATCGCCCGGGCGCTC
>CAXUMV010000551.1:0-2263 GCA_964252065.1 uncultured Lichenihabitans sp. | reverse complement strand
GAGGCCCGTGGCGCTGGCCGGGACGTCCATGGGCGCCGTGATCGGGGCCGCCTATGCGTCCGGCATGCCGGGCCGCGACATCCGGGCCCACGCGCTGCGGGTGCTGCGCAACCGGCGGGTGCTGCTCGGCCGGATGCTCGAAGCGCGCGTCGGGCGCTTCGCCGAGATCCTGCGGCGGGGACTCGTCAACCCCGTGCTGATCGACGCCGAGCTGTTCCTGCCGCTGTTCTGGCCGGCCGCCATACCGGCCCGCTTCGAGGAGCTGGCGATCCCGCTGACGGTGATCGCCACCGACTTCGATGCGCGTGCCGAGGTGGTGATCGAGCAGGGCGACCTGCTCAGCGCCGTGGCGGCCTCGATCGCGATCCCCGGCCTCGCCCGGCCGGTGATGCGGGAGGGACTGCGGCTGATCGACGGCGGCACGGTGAACCCCCTGCCCTACGACCACCTGAAGGGCCGCGCCGACCGCCTGCTCGCCTGCGATGTCGCGACCGGCCGGAGCGACGAGCCGAGCGCCGGGTTCCAGGCCATCGGCATCATGCTCGGGGCCTCGCAGATCATGCAGGCGGCGCTGACGGGGCGGATGCTGAGCGCCCACCCGCCCGACCTCCTGCTCCGGCCGCCCGTCGAGCGCGTGCGGCTGCTCGACTTCATCCACGCCTCCCGCATCCTGGACAGCGTCGACCCCTGGAAGGACCGGCTGAAGCGCGAGCTCGCGGCCATGCTGGAGGGCGCGGTCACGCCGCCCGATCGGACGCGCCTGGGCGTGCCCTGAGCAGCGCCGCCAGCGTGCCGCGCGTCTGGGCGTCGGCGACCCCATCGATCCTGTCCGGCCGGAAATGGCGCTGGAAGGCGCGGACCACCACGGCGGTCTGCTGGTCGTAGAGCCCGCTGGACTCGATCCCGTAGCCGTAGGCGGCGAGCCGCTGCTGGACGGCCGCGACCTCCGGACCCTGCGCCCCGGGACCGATCGGCGGCCCACAGCCGTCCTCCACGGGCTCCACCCACAGGCCCAGGCCGGAGGCGGCCAGGCGAGGCCAGGGAAACCGCTCGCCGGGGTCCTCCTTGCGGCCGGGCGACACGTCGGAGTGGGCGAGGACCCGCGCGGCCGGGATCCCGTGCCGCCGCACGATGTCGTCCACAAGGGCGATCACCGCGTCGACCTGCGCCTCCGGATAGGGCGGCAGCCCGCCGATATGGCCGGCGTTGACGATCTCGATGCCGATCGAGGCCGAGTTCATGTCCGTATCGCCGCCCCAGACGGAGCGCCCGGCGTGCCAGGCCCGGCGCGCTTCGGCGACGAGCTGGAGCACGCCGCCGTCCTCCTCCACCACATAGTGGCACGACACGCTCGAGGCGGGGTCGCACAGCCAGGCGATAGCGGCCTCGCCGTCCGTCATCCCCGTGTAGTGCAGGATGACGGCGTCGGGAGCGTCACCCCGCAGGCGCGGGCCGTGGTTGGGCGAAGCGCGTAGCGCACGGACGAGCGCGCTGTCGGGCGCCGCCAAGGCCTCGGACGCCTCGGTCAATAGGCGTCGTACTCGAGGCAGATCGGGTTGCCGTAGGCATCGTAGCCGCGGCGATAGCAGCGCGGCGGCGGCGGGGGCGGGTAGTAGCCGGGTCGCGGGGTCGCGGCCGCCCCGACCAGCGCGCCCGTCGCGGCCCCGATGGCCCCGCCGGCCAGCGCGCCCCCGGCCCGGCCGGAGGCGAGCCCCCCCACCAGCGCCCCGGTGCCGGCGCCCAGAAGCGCGCCGTTGCCGGCATTGTAGCCTTGCGGCGTGCCGCACCCGGCGGTCGAGAGGGCCAGGCCGGCCATGGCCGCGGCCGCAAGCGTCTTTCTGATCATCATCGCTCCTCCGGCGCCAGGACGCCTCGTGCTATCAAGGCAAAGCGAGCCTTAACACCACGTGTACAACGTCGATCGTTATGCCCTTCTCCCGCGAGCGGGAGAAGGTGGCCAAAGGCCGGATGAGGGGGTCCACCGTTATCGCCAACACCCCTCATCCGCCCTGTCGGGCACCTTCTCCCCACGTCGTGGGGAGAAGGGGCTGATCGGAACGGGTTCGGTTGACCTGACCAAGAAGCGACAGACAAATCGAGGGTGACGCGGTTGCCTTTGCGGCCCGGAGCCGATACAGCCCGCCGGCCAGTCGGCCGGACGGCCGCCGCGCTTCGACCCGCGGAGGAAAGTCCGGGCTCCACGGAGAAACGGTGCCGGATAACGTCCGGCGGGGGCGACCCCAGGGACAGCGCCACAGAAAGC
>CAXUMV010000550.1:0-2279 GCA_964252065.1 uncultured Lichenihabitans sp. | reverse complement strand
GGAACGGTGACGGTCGCCAAGCCTTTCGCGACCCAGGATCTCGCGAAGGCGCTGAAGACGGTCCTGGCGGTTTCGTAGCCGGCGAGCTGATCCTACGACCGATCCTGATCCTACGACCGATCGCCAAGCTTCCGATCGGCCGGCAG
The DNA here is from genome assembly GCA_964252065.1 of uncultured Lichenihabitans sp. Lineage (GTDB taxonomy): Bacteria > Pseudomonadota > Alphaproteobacteria > Rhizobiales > Beijerinckiaceae > Lichenihabitans. The sequence goes on along the minus strand of CAXUMV010000550.1, from coordinate 2,133 downwards.
CGACGATGCGGGCGCGGGATCCCCCGCGTCCCGACGGGGCCGTTCACCGCGGCTTAACCCGTTCGACCTAGCGTCTGTCCGGCGGATCCGGGAGCCCGAAGGCTTCTGCTTCGGCGGACGATCGCGCGGGGACCGGCGGCCGCGCCCGGCTCACGGGCGGGGCTGGTTTCCCGCGGTCTGAGGATCGCGATGACGTCCTGGACCCTGCTCTCGCCACCGAACGGGACCGCGCTGGACATCCCGTTCGGAGCGTTGCTGGTCAATCTCAGCCACCAGCTCGGCCTCTTCGCGATCCTCATCGTTCTCTGTTCCGTCCTCGACCGCGCGGCAGGAAGCCGGTCGTCGACGCTGCGCCAAGTCCTTCTCGGGTCTGTCTTCGGCCTCAGCGTGGTCTGCGCGATGATGGACCCCGTGCCGTTCGCGCCCGGCATCATCTTCGATGCCCGGGCCGTCATGATCGCGCTGTCCGGCCCGTTCGGAGGCCCGATCTCCGCGGTCGTGACCGTGGTGATCGGCATCGTCTACCGATGCTGGATCGGCGGTAGCGGTAGCGTCCCGGCCTGCGGGAGCATGGCCGCGGTCGCGCTCGTCAGCATCCTGATCACCCTGGGCGCGGGCGGCCGTTCGTCGGCGGCGGCCCTGGGGTTCTCCCGTCTCGTGTTGCTCGCGCTGGGAGCCAGTTGCGTCAACGCCCTGTCCCTTTTCTGGCTGCCGGCCGATCTTGATCTGCCGCGGCGTCTCGGGCTGCCTCTCTTCGTCATAAACAGCCTCGGCATCCTCGTGCTCGGGGTCGCGCTGGGCGAGCAACGTCGCCACCGGGCGCTGCAGCGCGAACTCACGGCCGCGCTCGACACGGAGAGGCAGCTCGCCGAGCGCGACCGCGTCATCACGAACAACGTGGCCGATGGGATCGTCACCCTGGACGATGCGGGGATCGTGCGGTCGTTCAACTCGTCCGCCGAGTGGATGTTCGGTTCCGCCGCCGAGGAGGTGATCGGCCGGGACGTCTCCATCCTGATGTCCGACCTCGATGCGGACGGGGGAGACACGGTCATCCACCGCTACCTCAAGACCGGCAAGGCACAGGTCATCGGCGCGAACGGCGCCGTGACGGGAAAGCGGCGGAACGGGACCACCTTCCCGATGGAGCTGCGGATCGCGGAGTTCCGGCTTCATGGCAGCCGCTATTTCACGGCGAGCATCCGGGACCTCACGAAAGGGAGGGCCGCCGACGAGAGGCGGGCGCAGGCCGAGGCGATGCTCCGCAACAGCGAGGCGCGGTTCCGCGACTGCGCCCAGGCCTCGTCGGACTACCTGTGGGAGAGCGACCCGGAGCATCGCTTCACGTCCTGGGCGGGTGGCGCGCAGATCACGGCCTTCTACCAAGGCTCCGTGATGGGCCGCACCCGCTGGGAGGTCGCAGATGCCGACCCTGCGGACGAGCCTTGGGCCAGCCATCTGGCCTACGTCGCGGAGAGGCAGCCGTTCCGCAACTTCATCTTCAGCATCACGGGCAGCGACGGCAAGGTCCGCTGGATCAAGTCCAGCGGCAAGGCCTTCTTCCACGACGATGGCCGGTTCGGCGGCTATCGCGGCGCCTCGTCCGACATCACGGACAGCGTCGAGGCGCAAGGCGACCTGCAGGTCAGGGCCTACCAGCAGCAAGCCCTGGCGAGCCTGGGACAGCTCGCGTTGCAGGACAGCGCTCCGGAGCGCCTGTTCGGCGCCGCCTTCGACATCCTGGCCCGCACTCTCGCCGTGCGCAGGGTCGCCCTGTTCGACAAGGCCTCGGACGAGGACGACCTCGTGCTCCGGGCCGGCCTCGGATGGCCCGAGGACGAGGTCGGGCACCTCCGCGTCCCGTGTTCCCGGTCGTCGCTGGCCGGTGCGGCGTTCCTCTCGCAGGACACCGTGACCCACGACGACCTCGTGCCCGAGGACGGCCAGAGCCCCTCCCCCGTCGCGGACCAATCCGGGCTGGTCGCCGGGATGGCGGCCGGCATCGGCGACAAGTCGCGCCGGTCGGGGGCGCTGCTCGTCTGCGCGCCCGAGACCCGCCGGTTCCGGAAGGCGGAGCAGGATTTCCTTCACGCGCTCGCCTCGATCCTCGGGGCCGCCATCGAGCGCCGCCGG
>CAXUMV010000549.1:0-2282 GCA_964252065.1 uncultured Lichenihabitans sp. | reverse complement strand
CCTGGTTGGGCTGCGCGGGGGCGAGAAGCGCCTGCAGTTCCAGCACATCGTGCGGGAAGCTGTCGGCGCTCGAAGGGTCGCGCCGCAGCGCCCGCAGCGTGCGGCCGTCGGTGCCGGGCGCGCGGCCGAGCCCGAGGTCGATGCGGCCCGGGTAGAGTTCGGCCAGCGTGCCGAACTGCTCGGCGATCACGAGCGGGGCATGGTTGGGAAGCATGATGCCGCCCGCGCCGAGCCGGAGGGTACGGGTGCCGGCCGCGAGATAGCCGATCACCACCGAGGTCGCGGCGCTCGCGATGCCGACCATGTTGTGGTGCTCGGCCACCCAGTAGCGCGCATAGCCGAGCCGCTCGGCCTGGCGGGCGAGGTCGAGCGACCGGCGCAGCGCATCGCCCGCCGTGCAGCCAAGCGGCACCGGCGCGAGGTCGAGAATGGAAAGGGCGGTCATGCGGCTATCCCGTGATCGGACGTGTCGAGCGAAGATCGGACCGAGCGGGCGCGCCCGCAAGCCCCCGCGGATCGGCTCAGGCCGTGGCCGTGCATCGTTCGGCGCCTATGTACTGCCAAGCTGCATCGACGAAAACCGGTGCCGAACGCCCGTGCCGTCTTCGCGAGCGCAGCGAAGCGATCCATGGTCGGGCTTCCCCGACCGTGGCCGGCCGCAGAGAGGTCTGCCTGATGACACATACCGAGCTGCCGCCCGCAGGCGAGACCACGACCTCGCCGCATCAAGTCCTCCAGCCCCCCGACTGGCCCCATCCCAAAGGACATTCGAACGGCCTCCTGGCCGAGGGACGGATGGTCGTGACGGGCGGGGTCGTGGGCTGGACCGCCCAGGGCACCTTCGCCTCGACCTTCATCGCCCAGGCCCGGCAATGCCTTGTCAACATCGTCGCGATCCTGCGCGAGGCGGGCGCGGGGCCCGAGCATCTCGTCCGGCTGACGTGGTACGTTACCGACATCGACGAGTACCTGTCCCACCCCAAGGAGCTGAGCGCCGTCTACAAGGAGGTGTTCGGCGGTCATTTCCCGGCCGTCAGCGCCGTGCAGGTCAACCGCCTCGTCGAATACGCGGCCAAGGTGCAGATCGAGGCGACCGCGGTGCTTCCCCTCGCCCGCTGAGCTGGTGCCGGCGTCCCTCATCCGCCGTTGTCGTGCGCCGCCTGATCGAGGAAGGCCAGCACGTAGGGAGCGAAGGACCGCCAGCATTCGAGGTGGAACCGCTCCGGGCCGCGGCGCCAGAGCACGATGTCGGCCTTGGCCAGCAGCGTCCGGGTGCTGGTCCCGACCGGGAAAGCGGAGGCGTCGAGGTCGAGCGGGCACCCGGCGTTGAGCGCGGATGCGGCGCCCGGGCCAACGATCTCGAGCCCAACCTGCCGGTGGGAGATGTCGACCACGCAGCCGGGCTCGCCCTCGAGCGCGGCCTCGAGGCGTCCGGCCAGGCCGTCGCCCTCGGGCGCCAGCAGCAGCCACTCGTCGGGGCCGAGCCAGAGGGCGGCGCGGTCGCCCGCCTCGGCGGCCTGCAGGGCACGCTCGGGCAGCGCCACGCCGAAGGCCTGGCCGAGCCTCAGGGCCGCCGCCGCCCCGCCGCGGGCGCTCAGCCGCGTCATGGCGGCCAAAGGCGTGACGGCGACCGGCGCATAGGCGGCGAGCGGGCCGCGGCGCGGCAATGTCGGGAGGTCAGCCACCGAGACGCTCCCCCGTGGGATCGAGGAAGACCGGCGACACGATGGACGCCGGCACCGGCTGCCCCGGCCCGGTGACGTGGACGGTCTCGCCGATCCGGGCACGGCCGTTCTCCACCATGCCGAGCGCGATGGACCGGCCGGCCGGGCTCGCGTAGGCCGAGCTGACATGGCCGATGGCATGGCTCCGCACCGCGGGAGTCGCGCTCTCGACGATCTGCGCGCCTTCCTCGAGGACGAGGCCGGGATCGAGGCTCAGGAGGCCCACGAACTGCTTGCGCCCCGCCTGGCGCAGGAACGGGCGCTGCAGCGACCGCTTGCCCACGAAGTCCGGCTTCTGGGCCGACACGAGGCCGCCGAGGCCCATGTCGTCCGGCGTGCAGGTGCCGTCGGTGTCCTGGCCAACGATGATATAGCCCTTCTCGGCCCTGAGCACGTGCATGGCCTCCGTGCCGTAGGCGACGGCGTCGTACCCGCGGGCCTCGGCCCACACCGCCTCCCAGACGGCGCGGCCGTAGTCGGCCGGCACGTTGATCTCGAAGCCGAGTTCCCCGGTAAAGCTCACGCGGAACAGCCGCGTCGGCACGCCCCGGATGCGGC
>CAXUMV010000548.1:0-2295 GCA_964252065.1 uncultured Lichenihabitans sp. | reverse complement strand
CTCGGCCTTTGCGGCGGCTACCAGATGCTCGGCCGCACGGTGGCCGACCCCGATGGCATCGAAGGCCCGCCCGGCCGCCGCGAGGGGCTCGGGCTGCTGGCGGTCGACACGGTGCTCGGCGGCGACAAGACGCTGTGCCCGGTCGCCGGCCACTCGGTGCCGGACGGCGTCCCGTTCGCGGGCTACGAGATGCATGTGGGCCGCACCGTCGGCCCCGACTGCGTCCGCCCCCTGCTGCGCCTCGCCGACGGTACCCCCGAGGGGGCGGTCTCGCCCGACGGCCGCATCGCCGCCGCCTACGTGCACGGGCTGTTCGGACACGACGCCCAGCGCGGCGCCTGGCTCGCCCGGCTCGGCGCCGCGCCGTCCGGCCTCGACTACGAGGCGGAGGTGGAGGGCGTGCTCGACGCGCTCGCGGCCCATCTTGCCGCCCATATCGACCTCGACCGGCTGCTCGCGCTCGCCCGGTGATGCCCTTCGTCGACGAGGCGTGAGACGGGACCAATCCTGCGGGTTTGACGCCGCGACCCGGACGCGTCACAGGAGCGCGTCGGACTTTTTTAGAGCGTATTCAAACATGGCCGCATCCCCGCATGTGATCGTCGTTGCCGCGGGGCGCGGATCGCGGGCCGGGGCCGGGCTGCCCAAGCAGTTTCGCGATCTCGGCGGGCAACCCATGCTCGCGCGCACCCTGCAGGCCCTGCTGGACGGCCGGCCGGACCTCGTCGTCACCCCCGTGCTCCATCCCGACGACGACGCGCTGTTCGAGGCCTCCGCGTCCTGCCTCGACGCCGCGGCGCGCGCGCGGCTGCACCCGCCGGCCCACGGCGGGGACACGCGGCAGGCCAGCGTCCGCAACGGGCTCGAGGCCATCGCGCGCTCGGCCTCGCCCACCGACATCGTCCTCATCCACGACGGCGCACGGCCCTTCGCCTCGCCCGCCCTGATCGAACGCGCGATCGGCTTTGCGGCCCGCCACGGCGCCGCGGTGCCGGGACTGCCCGTGACCGACTCGATCAAGGAAGTCGCGGCCGACGGGCTGGTCACCGGCACCCCCGACCGCAGCCGCCTGCGGGCCGTGCAGACCCCGCAGGCCTTCGCCTTCGACCTGATCCTCACGGCCCACCGCAGGGCCGCGGCCGACGGCCGGAGCGACCTTACCGACGATGCCGCCGTGGCGGCCTACGCCGGCCACCCGGTCCACGTCTTCGCTGGCGAAGCGGAGAACGTGAAGATCACCACCCCTGAGGATTTCACGCGCGCCGAGGCGCGGCTGCAGGCCCAGTGCCCCGATATCCGCATCGGGCAGGGCTACGACGTGCATGCCTTCGTGGACGGCGACCACGTCTGGCTGGGCGGGGTGCGCATCCCGCACGGGCAGACCCTCTCGGGCCACTCGGATGCCGACGTCGTGCTGCACGCCCTCACCGACGCGGTGCTGGGCGCCATCGGCGACGGCGACATCGGCGTGCATTTCCCCCCGAGCCAGGCGCAATGGAAGGGGGCGGCCTCCGATCTCTTCCTCAAGGATGCCGTCGAGCGCGTGCGACGCCGGGGCGGCATGATCGCCCATCTCGATGCCACCATTGTATGCGAGGCCCCGAAGATCGGCCCGCACCGCGACGCCATGCGGGCCCGCATCGCCGCCATCGCCGGCATCGCGGTCGACCGGGTGGGCATCAAGGCGACGACGTCCGAGCTGCTCGGCTTCGTGGGACGCCGCGAGGGCATGGCGGCATGGGCGCTGGCGACGGTGCGCCTGCCCCTGCCCGGCCCCTAAGCCCCTCGTGTTCCCACCCGATCTCGTGGCCCAGGCCGAAGCGATCGTCGCCACCGCCTCCGCGCGCGGCCTGACGCTGACCACCGCCGAGTCCTGCACGGGCGGCCTCGTGGCGGCGGTGCTCACCGAGATCGCGGGCTCGTCGGCCATGTTCGAGCGTGGGCTCGTCACCTACAGCAACGCGGCCAAGGGTGAGCTGCTCGGCGTCCCGGACGCCGTCTTTGCCGAGCATGGCGCCGTATCGGCGGCCTGCGCCGTGGCGATGGCCGAAGGGGCGCTCGGCCGCGCGGCGGCCGACATGGCGGTGAGCATCACCGGGATTGCGGGGCCCGGCGGCTCCACGCCGCAGAAGCCGGTGGGGCTGGTGCATTTCGCCCTCGCGAGGCGCGGCTCGGGCACCGCCGCGGTCGAACGCCGCTTCGGCGAGGCGGGCCGCGGCGCCGTGCGCCTGGCGGCCGTGGCCCAGGCGCTCGCGCTGTTCACGGACGCCCTGCGGACGTAGTCCCGGCGGGACA
>CAXUMV010000547.1:0-2298 GCA_964252065.1 uncultured Lichenihabitans sp. | reverse complement strand
TGCCCTTCTCCCCGCCCGGGGAGAAGGTCCGCGAAGCGGGGATGAGGGGACCTTCGTGCGAACGCAGTCCCCTCATCCGCCTTGTCGGGCACCTTCTCCCCGCGGAGCGGGGCGAAGGAGCACACCGGCCGCGCCGTTTCTTAGCCCGAATTCATAGTCCTGTGGGGACCGGCGCCAGGAGGCGCCGGCGTCACGGAACGAGCGAGGTGCCGTTCATGGCCGCCACGATGTCCGACAGCATCGGCACGTAGTCCTCGCCCCGGCCCGCGCCCACCGCGAGCGCGAAGCTGTTGCGGACCGCGGCGCCCACCGGATTGGCGACGCCGAGCGCCTGGGCGAACCCGGCCAAGTAGGTCATGTCCTTGTGGGCGTTGGCGATCGTGAACCGGTGGGCGTTGCGGTCCCGCTCGATCACGTATTTGCGGAACGTCTGGTAGAAGCCGCAATCCATCCGGCCGTTCTGGATCACGCTGTCGAAGACCTGCGGCGTCAGCCCGGCCTTGGCGCCCACCATGAGCGCCTCCGAGTAGAGCGCCGCGTAGCCCATCGACAGGAAGTTGTTGAGCAGCTTCATGGTGTGGCCGGTGCCGACGGGCCCGGTGGGCACGACGCGGGCCGCGAAGGCCTCCAGGATCGGCCTCGCCCGTGCGACGGCGTCGGGCTCGCCGCCGACCATGACGTCCAGCGTCCCGTCCCAGGCGTCCTTCGGGGTCTTGCCCAGGGGTGCGTCGATCAGCGTGATGCCGTGCGGCATAAGACTGGCGGCGAGGCGCCGGGTCGAGGCGGGATCGGCGGTCGAGCAGTCGACGATCAGCAGCGGTTTTTTCGCCGACGCGAGGCCGTCCGGGCCCTCGATCACCGCTTCCACCTGCGGCGATCCCGTCACGCACAGCAGCACGACGTCGCAGGCCTCCGCCAGGGCGCGGGGGGTGTCCAGCTCGCCCGCGCCGCGCTGCTTCAGATCCTCGATCGCCTCGCGCTTGCGGTGGCCGACGACCGACAGGGGCCATCCCTTGTCGACGATATTCCTGGCGATGCCGTGCCCCATGAGGCCGAGGCCGACGAACCCGATCTTCTCCTTCATCGCCCACGAGCCTCCGCGGCGCCCTTGCCCGATGCGGGCACGTATTTGCGCCAGTTGTGCTGCTCTTCGAACCCGAGCATCGCGCGCGCCTTCCTGTTCGACAGGAGCGAGTCATATTCGCCCATCGCTCCCTTCACCGGGACGCCGGGGTAGAAGCGCTCGAGCAGCTCGGCCGTGGGCAGGTCGGACGAGCAGTCGTTCTGGGCCGCGTTGAAGATCTGGAAGCCCAGCCCGTCGTGCTCGATGCCGAGGCGGATGATCTGCCCGAGGTCGCGGGCATCGATGTAGCTCCAGGCGATGCGCTTGCGGAAGCCCGGATCGGCGAAGAATGTGGGGAAGTCGGCATATTCATGCGGCTCGATGACGTTGCCGATGCGGATCGCGTAGATGTCGGCCCCCGAGCGCTGCTGGAAGGCGTGCGCGGTGCGCTCGTTGCAGATCTTGGAGAGCGCGTAGCTGTCCATCGGGTTCACCGGATACTCCTCGTCGAGCGGGAAGTAGGCCGGGTCGCGCGGCTCGTTGGCGAAGACCAGGCCGTAGGTGGTCTCGGACGAGGCGATGATGGTCTTCCGGATGCCGAGCTTCTCGGCCGCCTCGATCATGTTGTAGGTCCCCATCGTGTTGATGCGGAACGTCTCGTTGTCCGGCACCAGCATGATGCGGGGGATGGCGGCGAAATGCACGACGGCGTCGATCCTGGGCGCCCGCAGCGAGGGGGCGAACTCATGCACCTCGAGGGTCGTCGTGAGGGCATTGAACACCTGTCCCGCGTCCGTGATGTCCGTGATCAGGGTGCGGACCTTGGGGTTGTCGAGCGGCTTCCTGTCGAGGTTCAGGACGTTGTAGCCGTGCTCGACGAGATGCTGGACGACATGCCGGCCGGCCTTGCCGCTGCCGCCCGTGAAGACGATGTTCTTGCTCAATCCTGTGCTCCTTGGCTGGGGAGGCGGGCGGGCCGTCAGGCCGTCGCCGCCTCCATGATGGTCTCCTGGGAGGCGTCCGCCCGGTCGAAGGTGCGGCTGATGCGGCCCGCTTTGACGACGACGACGCGGTCGCTCACGGCCAGCACCTCGGGCAGGTCGGAGGAGATCACGACGATGCCCATGCCGTCGCGGGCGAGCCGCGCCAGCAGCGCATGCACCTCCGCCTTGGCCCCGATGTCGATGCCGCGCGTCGGCTCGTCGAGGATCAGCACCTTGGGGTTGCAGGCGACC
>CAXUMV010000546.1:0-2305 GCA_964252065.1 uncultured Lichenihabitans sp. | reverse complement strand
GGCGAGCGTCTCGAAATGCTTGCTGTCCGTGGTCATGGCTCAGGACCCTTATGATGCGGCGTGCTGGGGCGTCCGGTCGGTCGGCGGGTGTCGGGGAGGGCTAGGCGGCGGCCGTCTGCGGCGAAGGATCGAGCAGGTCGGCGTGGTGGCGCTGGGCGACGTCGGGGTGCGAGCGCAGGCGACCCTTGAGGTAGTTGCGCCCGACGTCGTGGAAGAGCGGGTTGAGCGGGTCCTGCGTCAGGCCCCCGGCCTCGGCCGCAAGCTCGGGGGCGAGGTCGAGCACCGGCACCGTGGCGTCGAGGCGCGCCCCGAGGAAGAAGGCGATCGACAGCCGCTCCGCCGCGCCCGGCGGGGAGACGACGCGATGCACGTTCGCCCTGAGGAAGCCGTTGGAGGCGAGCTCGAGGATCTCGCCGATGTTGATCACGAAGGTGCCCTCGATCGGCGGCGCGTCGATCCAGCCGTCCTCGCCCTGCACCTGCAGCCCGGCCTGCTCGTCCTGCAGCAGCACGGTCACGAAGCCCGAGTCCTTGTGGGGTCCCACGCCCTGGCGGTCGTCGTCGGAGCGGCCGGGGTAGCGGATGACCTTGAGCAGCTGGTGCGCTTCGGGCGTGTAGATCGGCTCGAACACCCGCTCGGCCTGCCCGAGCGCCGCCGCGAAGGCCCGCAGCACCCGGATGGCGAGGTCGGTCACCGCCTGCTGGTAGTCGAGCACGACAGCCCTCAGGTCGGGCAGCGCCTCCGGCCACTGGTTGGGGCCCTGCAGCCGCGTCCAGGCCGGGGCGTCCGGCTCGGATCGGGCGACCTGACGCTCGGGGCCGATGTCGATCTGCTCGCGCCAGTCGGGTTTTCCGCGCGTGTGCTCGAGCCCGGCCCGATTGTAGCCCCGGAAATGAGGGGAGTTGACCATCGCGATGGCGAGCTTGTCGGCCTCCGGCAGGGCGAAGAACTGCTTGGCGAGCCGGCGCAGGCTGGCGATCAGGTCGGGCGCGATGCCGTGCCCGGTCAGGTAGAAGAACCCCGGTCCGCGGGCCGCGGCGCGCAGCTCGGTCAGGAACGCCAGGCGGTCCTCGCCGCCGCGATCGAACCGCCCGATGTCGAGGATGGGCAGGCTTGCCGTCGTCATCGCGCCGCCCCTCCAGCCGTCGCGCCCGGGACGGCGTGGAGGCGCCCGGTCTTCACATCGTAGACGTAGCCGTGGATCGGGATCGTCTTGACGACGAGCGGGTGCTCGTGGATGCGCCGCACGTCCTGGATCACGCTCGTCGCCTGATCGCCGATCGTATGCCACTTGAGGAAATGGCCCGCCGAGCAGCCGCCGTCGTGCTTGGGGTTCGACCAGCTCGTGCCGTCGAAGGAGGCCGTGCCGAGATCGTCGTCCAGCAGATCCCCGATCACCTGGTCGGAGAAGAGCTCCATGCCGCAATTGGTGTGATGAATGACGAACCACTCGCCCGTGCCGAGCAGTTTGTGCGAGATCACGAGCGACCGGATGGCGTCGTCGGTCGCTCGGCCCCCGGCGTTGCGGATGACGTGGGCGTCGCCTTCCGCGAGCCCGGCGTATTTGGCCGGGTCGAGACGGGCGTCCATGCAGGTCAGGATTGCGAAGTGGCGTGCGGGCGGCAGAGCGAGGTTCGCCTTCTCGCCGAAGCTCGCCGCATAGGCCTCGTTGGCGTGCTGCAGTTCATCGCTGAGTTGGGACATCGTGGTCTCCCCGACGGAATGGGTCGGCGCATCGCGCCACCAATGTCTACAGACTCGATAGACTGTCAATAGCCTTAGTCTACTCCCTTTATGGATCGAGCGCCCCGCTCGCCCGGACGGGGTCGCCCGCAGGGTCGTCCGGCACCGCCGGACGGCGAGGCAGGCGCGGGGCGGGCGACCAGGGGCGGTCCTCCATCGAGCTGCGGGCCGGGCTCGTCACCCAGCCGCCATGGCGCAGGGTCAGGCCCACGGCGCCCGTCACGGCAAGGCTCGTCCGGTCGAGGATCAGCGGGGCGGCGCAGCTCTCGGGCGCGGCCAGCGGCGTCACGATCACGTCGGCCCGCCGGCAGTCCTCCTCGAAGGCCTCGGGCCGGCTCACCAGCGACAGCGTCTGCCCCTCCGGCAGCGGGACCACGCAGGCGAGGTCGTCGCAGCGCCCGGCCTCGGCCAGCCGTCCGCGCAGTCCGGCCACGGCGCGCCCGTCGCCGTCGGCGCGCAGCCACTGCTCGGCCGCGAACGCGTTGACCTTGCCGACCAGCGCGAGGCGGCCGTCGCCGCCGCGCACCCCGACCATGTCGCCGCCCGGCACGACCAGCAGGTC
>CAXUMV010000545.1:0-2311 GCA_964252065.1 uncultured Lichenihabitans sp. | reverse complement strand
CGTCCAGACTCAGCGCCGGCGCGACCTCGACCGTCGGCGACGGCGTCGCCACCGGCACCGTCTAGTCCAGAACGAGCTGCTTGAACCGCGTGCTCCAGGCATCGATCTGGGCGTTCACGACATTCTCGTCGAAGGTCACGGAATCGCCCGGGGCCGGCAGCGCCTCCTTCAGGATGGCCGGGACCGTGGCGAGCCTGTTCACCGGTTCCATCTCCATCTGGGTGCCGATCTTCGACTGGGAATCGGCACGCAGGACATAGTCGACGAACTGCGCCGCGATCGCCTGCTTGGGCGTCTTCAGCATCGTCATCACGTTGACGGTCGCGCCCTGGTCCCGGACCGTCTTCGCGCCGGAGGGCGGCGCGATCAGGACCGCGATCTCGCCCTGGGCCAGCGCCTTCCTGGCCTGCGCGTCGGACGTGTACCAGAAGGCGATGTTCTTCTTCCACGCCTTCAGCTTGGCGAATCCGGGCTCGACGTCCGAGATGCTCCCGCCCGCCAGCAGCGTGGCGACGAGGAGCATCCGGCCCTGATACGAACTCGGTGCGGGGGCGCCGATCTTGTTGACGAAACGGTCGGACCAGAGGTCCTCCCAGGCGGTGATCGGCTCCTTGACCATGTCGGGCCGGTAGATGATGCCGAGCGGATAGGCGTAGGCGGCGATCCAGCGCGGCGTCATCGCACCCTTGTCGAGATCCTTCGCGTTTGCGATCGCCGCCATCGGAAGATCGACGAACAGGTCGCCGTCCTTCACGGCCCGTTCGGCGACCGATGAGGTCGTGAACCACACGTCGACCGCCGGCGCACCCTTCATGGCCTGGAGCTTGGCGAGCGATTCGCCGCTCGTCGTCTGGGTCTGCACCACCACGTTGATGCCCGTCGCGGCGGTGAAATTCGCCGCGATGTCCCTCATCACCGATTGCCAGGTCGTGCCCCAGATCAGGATCGTGATGGACTCCGCCGCGAAGGCCGGCCGCGCGAGGAACGGCGCCGCCGCCGCGAAGCCGAGGATATGACGGCGTTTCAACTCGATCGACATGCGCACAGGCCTCTCACGCGAAGGGGTTCGGACGATTATTGTACGCAGCATCCATGCCGCCTAGCTGTCGTAGCCGGGGTTCACCCGGTCGAGCAGCCGCAGCATGGCCGGCCATCCCCGCATGCCGGTCATCTTGGGGTTGCGGGCGCTGGTATATTGGGCCGCCGTCGTCGTCCGCACCTGCGCGGAGGGCATGATGATCTTCCCGCCGGACGCCATGACGTCCATCTGCACGCGGGCCGCCTGCTCCAGGTAGTAGGACAGGTAGAAGGCACCCGGCACCGTCGGGGCGGCCGTGAGGAGGCCGTGGTTTCGCAGGATCATGACGTAGTTGTCGCCGAGATCCCGGACGAGGCGCTCGCGCTCCGACAGGTTGAGCGCGATTCCCTCGTAATCGTGGCTGGAGATGCGGCCGGCGAATTCCAGCGCGAACTGGTTGATCGGCAGGAGACCCTCCTCGATGCACGAGATGGCGACGCCCGCGCCCGTGTGGGTGTGGAGCACGCAGTCGATCTCCTGCCGCGCCATGTGGATCGCGCTGTGGATCACGAAGCCGGCCGCGTTCACGGCCGCAGCCGAGGTTTCGAGCGCCTGCCCCTCGTGGTCGATGGCGACGAGGGCCGACGCGGTCATCTCCCCGAACGACACGCCGAACGGGTTGATGAGGAACTGGTCCGGCTTGCCTGGGATGCGGGCCGTGATGTGCCCGAAGATGGTGTCGTCCATCCCGAAATGGGCGATCAGGCGGTAGCAGGCGGCGAGCTGCACGCGCGCGTCCCATTCGCTCTCGGCCCGGATGTCCTGCGGGTCGCGGTCCCGAACCTCGTCGACGGCCATCAGCATCGCGGTCTCCTCTGGTGTGTGGGGTCAAGTGAACGTGTTGGGCCCGACCATGCCGGTCCGGCCGCGCCGGCCCGCGAGCGGGAACGTCACGGCCCGGCCCGCTCCGGTTCGGCGTATCTGTTGGGCGGACGTCGCAATCCGAGATGCTCGCGCAAGGTCGATCCCGCATAGGCGGTCCGGTAGAGCCCGCGGCGCTGCAATTCGGGCACCACCTCGTCGACGAAGCGCTCGAGGTCTCCCGGAAGATGGTTGAAGGTCAGCATGAAACCGTCGGCGGCGCCCGCCTCCATCCAGTCCTGCATGTGGTCGGCGACCTGGCTGGCCGTGCCCTTCATGGTGTCGCGGCCGCGCTCGTAGCGCATGTAGAGCTGGCGAAGGGTCGGGTTGTCGCGCCGGATCATCTCGGTGATCTGCGCGAAATACGCCTGG
>CAXUMV010000544.1:0-2311 GCA_964252065.1 uncultured Lichenihabitans sp. | reverse complement strand
GACGCCGGCCCAGAGGTTCGGGCTGACCTCCAGCTTGCCCCGGCCGCCCGCGCTGAGCCGTGCCATGCGCTGCTGGCCGACCGAATCGTAGCGGGCGAAGGTCTTCTGGGCCGCGGCGATCGTCTCGTCGTCAACGTGCCGGATCAGGTCGTCGGCAGCCGCCCAGGCCTCCTTGGAGGTCTCCCGCACGATGACGTGCAGGCGGATGCCGTAGGAGAACCGGCGGCCGCGCGTGTCGGCCGCGGCCTTGGCGGCCGCGAGCTTGCCCGCGACGTCGGCAGGCGGCTCGCCCCAGGTGAGATAGGTGTCGACGTGGTCGGCCGCGACCTGCATGCCGACGTCCGACGAGCCCCCGAAATAGAGCGGGGGGTGGGGCTTCTGCACCGGCGGGTAGAGCAGGTGGCCCTTGTCGATCCGCAGGTGCCGCCCATCGAAGCTCGTCTCCTCCTGGCGCAGCAGGCCGCGGTAGATCGACAGGAACTCGTCGGTGACGGCGTAGCGCTCGCTGTGGTCCATGAAGATGCCGTCGCCGCGCGCCTCGACGGGGTCGCCGCCCGTGACGACGTTGATGAGCAGCCGCCCGTCGGAGATGCGATCGAGGGTCGCGGTCATGCGGGCCGCCACGGCCGGCTCCTGCAGCCCGGGCCGGACCGCCACGAGGAAGCGCAGCCGCTCGGTGACGGGCACCATGGCGGAGGCGATCACCCAGGAATCCTCGCAGGAGCGACCCGTGGGCAGCAGCACGCCGAAGTAGCCGAGGTCGTCGGCGGCGCGCGCGATCTGGCTCAGATAGGGCAGCGTCACGTGCCGCGCGCCGACCTGGCTGCCGAGGTAGCGCCCATCGCCGTGGGTGGGCAGGAACCAGAGGACGTCGGCGGCGGCGGCCGGCGGGGGAGCGTCGAAGTCGGTCATCGAGGGAACCAGGGTTGCAGAACGGGGTGGGGCGGGGCTCTGCTGCAACGCGCAGCGGGCCGCCCTGGGTTCAAGGCGTCAGGGGGCGGGGCTCACCAGGGCATCGGCGACGGTGACGGGCTTGGGCAGAAGGCCGAGCCGGCCGAAGGCGTCGGCGATCTTCTGCTGGTCGGCGGCGGTCTGGGGCGCGATGCGGGTGACCCCGAAGCTCTGCCGCCCGAGCGCGGTCGCGACCACGGGCGCCGGGACGTGGATGGCGGCGCTGAGCTGGGCCGCGGCCTCCTCGACATGGCCGGCCGCCCAGCTGTCGAGCCGCTCGAGCGCGCCGATCAGCGCATCGACCGCCACGCTATCCTGCGTCGCGAAGGCGCGCGTCGCGAGATAGTACTGCACGTTGGGCGCCAATCCCGTCCCGGTCACCAGGGTACGGGCGCCGGTGGCGGCCTGCGCGGCCGCGTAATAGGGGTCCCAGATCGCCCAGGCATCGACCGATCCGCTCTCGAAGGCGGCCCGCGCATCGGCCGGCGCGAGGAAGACCGTCTTGATGTCCGTGTAGGCGACGCCCGCCTGTTCGAGAGCCCGGACCAGCAGGTAGTGGACGTTCGCGCCCTTGTTCAGCGCGACCGCCTTGCCCTTGAGGTCGGCGACGCTCTTGATGGGACTGGTCTTGGGCACCAGGATCGCTTCGCCGAGCGGGGCGGGCGGCTCGTTGGCCACATAGGTCACCGAGCTTCCGGCCGCCTGCGCGAAGATGGGCGGCGCCTCCCCGGTGGAGCCGACGTCGATCGCCCCGGCGTTCAGTCCCTCGAGCAGCTGCGGGCCGGCCGGAAACTCGGTCCAGGTCGCCGTGTAGCCGAGCGGCTGCAGCACGGCATCCAGGGTGCCGGCCGCCTTGAGCAGGATGAGCGTGCCGTATTTCTGGTACCCGATCCGCATCACCTTGTCGGCCGCCTCGGCGCCGGACAGGCCTCCGGCGAGCAGCACGACCGTCGCCAGGGCGCGGATCAACGGAATGAGCATGCGAGCCTCGCGAAAGATCGAGCGGGAGGTTGAAATAGTCTATTTGCTCTGTCAACTAAAGAGCGCTGCCGGTTCGGCAAGACCTTTGGACGGAGTTGGCATGAGCAGCGCAAGCAGGAGCCTCGCCGCCGCGCGCCCGAGTTCCCGCCGGAAGGGATCGGCGGCGCGTCCGCTCCGGCGCTTCGGCACGGCGGCGCAGGGCTGGCTGGTCCCCCTGGCGCTCATCCTCGTCTGGCAGGCGGCCTGCGTCGGTGGGCTCGTTCCCGAGACGGTGCTGCCGCGGCCGACCGCGGTGCTGGCGACGGCCTGGAGCCTGACCAGGACCGGGGAACTGCCGGCCGGCATCGGTGTCGCGCGCTTGATTGACGCCCCTACCCTC
>CAXUMV010000543.1:0-2315 GCA_964252065.1 uncultured Lichenihabitans sp. | reverse complement strand
GACACGGGTCCCAGGGGCGATACCGGTCTCAAGGGAGAGCCCGGCCCGGCGGGCTCCGCCGGGGCGCCCGGCCTCAGCGGCGGCGCCGGCGCGTCGCCGCTGCGGATGGTGCGCCGGCCCGACTGCGCCGGCGGCTGCGCGCTGGCCTGCGAGGGCGGCGAGGCCCTGGTCACGGCCCACTGCCTCAAGGCCGGGACGCCGGTCTACGACGGGGAGGGCGCCGCCTGCCCGGCGGAGGCCGCCGGCATCGTCGGGTTCTGCGCCAAGCCCTGAAGGGAGGAGGTCTAAATAGAAACTGGTTCGACGGGCGCGATGGCACAGGTGAAGCCGAGGCGTTCGATTTTGCGCATGAGGGCCTTGGCTCTGGCCTCGGGCGCCTTTCGCCGGAAGTGATCGGGGCCGAGATCGACGTAGACGGTCCCGTCCTTGAGCATGTGATAGGCGGCAGTGAGGATGGAGGCGGCGACCGCACAGACGGCCTTCTTGGGTCCGCGGCGATGGCGCAGGCGCTGGAACTGAGCCTGGAGGTAGCTCTGCTTCTTGCGTGCGGCGGCCCAGGCGCACTGGACGAGGGTGGTCTTGAGCCAGGGGGCGCCCTTCTTGAGACGGGTGGAGCGGCGCTTGCCCGCGCTCTCGTCGTTCCTCGGGCACAGGCCGGCCCAGGAGATGAGGTGGCCGGCGCTGGGGAAGCGGCTCATGTCGGGGCCGATCTCGGAGAGGATGACCTGGGCGGTGAGGTCACTCACCCCCGGGATCGTCGCCAGCAGGCCGGCCGCGTCCCGGAAAGGGCCGAGGTCGCGCTCCACCTGCGCGTCGATCTCGGCGACAGCCCCGGCCAGGGCGTCGTACTGCCGGAGGTGAAGGCCGAGGAGGAAGCGGTGCGGATCGCCGATGCGTCCGGTCAGGGCTGCTCGGATGGTCTCGCGTCCGGCCTTGACCCGCGTGCCGACGAGCCCGCTCAAGGCCGCCGGATCGTGCTCGCCCGCCACCAGGGCGTCGAGCACGGCGCGCCCGGACGTGCCCATGATGTCGGTGAGCACCGAGGCGAGCTTGATGTTGGCCTCCTCCAGGGTCTTTTGAATGCGCTGGACGTGAGCAGCCTGCTCGCGGACTAGTTGCTTGCGGGTCCGCAGGAGCGTGCGCATCACCTGGGTCTGCGCCTCCGGCACGAAGCTCGCCCGGATCAGGCCGTGGGCGAGGAGGTCCGAGAGCCAGACCGCGTCGGCGACATCGGTCTTGCGGCCCGGCACGTTCTTCACGTGGGCGGCGTTGGCCAGGATCAGGGTGCGGCCCTCTTCCGACAGCACATGCCAGACCGGGCGCCAGTAGATGCCCGTGGCCTCCATCGCCACGTGAGTGCAAGCCTGCTCGTCCAGCCACGCCGACAGCGCCATCAGCCCCGGCGTGGTCGTCGAGAAGGTCTCGACCGCGCGGGTTGGCGGCCCGCTCACGGCCAAGCGCACCGCGGCCACCACCGTGTCCTTGTGAACGTCGAGCCCGGCGCACCGGGGATACAGAACCTCCATCGTCACCTCCTCGGGTTGGGCCGCCGACGCAGGCTCCCTGGGAAGGACAATCTAAATAACGCGCTCCAGAGCGAACTCCTGGCGCAAGCGAGGGTGCTTCAGGGAACCCGGATCCAACTCATACGCGGGCTGCAAGGGCACCAAGGACAAACCCGACCTCTCCGCCGACGGCTCATCCAACCATGCCACATGTTTCATCCACGAGGGACAGCAACGTTGGTGGAAACTCATACCGTCGCGCCCATCTGCCAGGGGGCGAACTCGGCGGCCCCGAAATCGGACACCTCGCTCTTCGTGCGCTCGCCGCCCGCCACCCGCAGGATCAGGTCGAAGATGCGACGGCCCGCCTCCTCGACCGTCTCGGTACCTTCGAGGATCGTGCCGCAATCGACGTCCATGTCGTCCTCGAGGCGCCGGAACATGTTCGAGTTCGTCGCGATCTTGATCGAGGGCGCGGGCTTGCAGCCGAACATGCTGCCGCGCCCGGTGGTGAAGCAGACGAGGTTCGCCCCGCCCGCGACCTGCCCCGTGGCCGACACCGGATCGTAGCCCGGCGTGTCCATGAACACGAAACCCTTGGCCGTGACCGCCTCGGCGTACTTCACGACGTCGACGAGGTTGGTGCTGCCGGCCTTGGCCATCGCGCCCAGCGACTTCTCGAGGATCGTCGTCAGGCCGCCGGCCTTGTTGCCCGGCGACGGATTGGCGTTGATCTCCGCCCCGTTCTTGGCGGTGTACTCCTCCCACCACGCCATGAGCGCGACGAGCTTCCGGCCGACCTCGGGGCTC
>CAXUMV010000542.1:0-2322 GCA_964252065.1 uncultured Lichenihabitans sp. | reverse complement strand
AGAGCGACAGGAACGAGCCCCCGACCCCGGCCAGGAAGCCGCCTGCCGCCGTCGACAGGAACCGCACCGCATCGACCGAGACGCCCATGGCCCGCGCCGCCGGGGCGCTGTCCCCCGTCATGCGGACGATCAGACCCCACTTGGTGTTGGCGAAGGCCCAGGCCATGGCGATGGCGGCCGCGATGCCCACGAAGAAGAGCGGATTGACGGTCAGGGCCTCGGCGAGCTGCGGGTTCCCGGTCCAGTCGCCGAGCGGGATCGAGGGCAGGTGGGCGGCCTGCGGCTGGATGAAGGGCTTGCCGAAGAAGAACGCGAGCCCGATGCCGAAGGTCATCATGGCGATGCCGACCGCGATGTCGTTGACCTTGGGCAGCTTGCACACGTAGCCGTGGATGGAGCCGAGCAGCACGCCCGCAAAGCCGCCCGCCAGCACGCCGAGCCAGGGCGATCCCGTGAGGTAGTCGACCGCGTAGCCGAGCATCGCGCCCAGCACCAGCGTGCCCTCGAGCCCCAGATTGATCCGCCCGGACTTTTCCGTCAGGCACTCGCCGAGCGCCACGAACATGAAGGGCGTCGAGACCCGGATGGCGCCCCCGAGCAGCGAGAAGAGGACGGTGAGCAGCGGGCCCTGGCTCACGTGCGGGCCTCCACCTGCCGCGGGCGGAACCAGGGCAGCCGCCCGTACAGCGTCTCGGAGGCGAGCAGCACGATGAAGATGAAGCCCTGCAGCACGAGCACGGTGGCGTCCGGCAGGCCCATGCGGCGCTGGATGATGCCGCCCGCCGCCGCCAAACCGCCGAACAGGATCGCGACCGGGATCACGGCGAAGGGGCTGTGCCGGGCCAGGAACGCGACCAGGATGCCCGTGAAGCCGTAGCCCGCCGCGAGCGAGGCGTTGGCCCGGCCCTGCACGGCCGCGACCTCGAAATAGCCCGCGAGCCCCGCGCAGGCGCCCGCGATGGCGCAGCAGGCGAAGATCAGCCGGCCGACCGGCAGCCCCTGGGCCTGGGCGGCGCGCAGGTTGCCGCCGGTGATCCGCGCCGCGAAGCCGAAGGTGGTCTTCGACATCAGGATGCCGAGCAGGATCGCGACCGCGCAGCCGACCGGCAGCCCCCAATGCACCGTGAGCCCGGGGAACTTGCCGACCGCGTAGTCGGCCCCGATGGGCAGGGTCGAGGCCTTCATGGTCTGGCCGGGATCGCGCAGCGGCCCCTCGACGAAGAAGTTCATGATCGCGATGGCGATGTAGGACAGCAGCAGCGAGGAGATCGTCTCGTTGACGCCGCGCCGGTAGCGCAGCAGCCCCGCGAGCCCGATCCAGAGCGCGCCGGTCGCGAGCGCGGCGAGGACCATGAGCGGCATGACGACCAGGGCGGACGCCTCGGTGCCGTGGAACGGCACAGCTATCGCGGCCGCCGCGAAGCCGCCCAGCACCAGCGCGCCTTCGCCGCCGATGATGGTCAGCCCGATCCGGGCCGGGATCGCGACCGTGAGCGCGGTCAGGATCAGGGGCGAGGCTTTCTGGAGCGTGTTGCCCCAGGAGAAGGCGGAGCCGAAGCCCCCGACCCAGACGAGGCTCAGGAAGGTCCCCGGCGACTTGCCGATGGCGAGGAGGAACAGCGCGAACAGCGCGAAGGCCGCGATCACGGCGGCGACCGGGATGACCACATACTCCGCCGCGGCCCGGAGCCGCGTGCCGGCCGTACTGCGCAGGGCGCCGACCCGGGGCGCGGCGGCGCGGTCCATGGTGTCGGCGATGTCGGTCATGCGCGCTCCGGGGTGGGGGCGGGACGGCGGCCGGCGCCGTGTCTCAGCTGGTCGATCCCATCACGCCCTCGACCAGATAGGTCATGGCGTTGAGGGGATCGGCATAGTTGTCGTAGGGGGCGCTCGGCAGGACGAGGTTGCCTTTGTTGTCCTTGACCGGCTTGTCGAAGATCGGCTTACCGGCCTTGAGGCCCGCAATGGCGGCGTCCGCGGCGGCCCTGGTCTTGTCGTCGGCGCCGGCCCCGTAGGGACTGTTCTGCACCATGTCCTTGTCGTAGCCGCCGAACGTGACGTTGGGCAGGGGCTCGCCCTTGGCCAGCAGGGTCGCAAAGCCCGTATAGATCGTGCCCCACTTGTACTCGGCCCCGGTCACGAACCCCTTGGGCGCGAGCGGGGCCTGGGAGGCGTTGTGGCCGCAGGTCTTGACGCCCCGGCTCTCGGCGGTCTGGATCACGACCTTCGGGCCGTCGACGTGGCAGGTCACGAGGTCGCATCCCGCATCGACGAGCGCGTTGGTGGCCTCGGCCTCCCGGACCGGCAGCGACCAGTCGCCGG
>CAXUMV010000541.1:0-2323 GCA_964252065.1 uncultured Lichenihabitans sp. | reverse complement strand
GGTGGCCCCGGCGCGCGCCGGACGGGCGGAGGTCGAGCCGTCCTCGGCGCGGCGGCCGTCGATGCGCGAGGCACCGGCGATGAAGGCCGGCCGCGGCCGCTCGGTCACGGCCCCGCTGCGGATCGCCTGGCCGACGGTCTGGGCGCGGTCGTTCGGGCGCGCGGGCGGGGGGACCGCGAAGGTCGGCGCGATCAGGCTCGGACCGCGGTCGGCGTCGTCCTCGGCGTTGCGGCCGTAGGCGGCCGGCTGCACGGTGGGGGCCGGCTCCTCGACCGGCGAGGGCGGCACGGCATCGGCGAGGCGGGTCGGGGCGGCCTCCTCGAGATGCTCCTCGATGAGGGAGGCCATGATGTTGTCGCGGCTCGCCGCCGCGCGGCCGCCGAGCACGACGGAGACGATGTGGTGGCCATCCCGGTTGACCGACGAGAGCAGGTTGAAGCCCGAGGCACGGGTGTAGCCCGTCTTGATCCCGTCCATGCCCTCGATCCGGGCCATCAGGTGGTTGTGGTTGGCCATCACCGAGCCCGCATAGGTGAAGCTCGGCGTCGAGAAGTAGCGGTAGTAGCGCGGGAACCGGTCGTGGATGGACCGTCCCAGGATGGTGAGGTCGCGGGCGGTGGTGATCTGCCGGTCGTCGGGCAGCCCCGAGGCGTTCACGTAGATCGTGCGCGACATGCCGAGCGCGTGGGCCTTGCGCGTCATCAGCGCGGCGAAGCTCGGCTCGTCGCCGCCGATCGATTCGCCCACCGCCACCGCCATGTCGTTGGCCGACTTGGTGACGATCGCCTTGATGGCGTCCTCGACCGCGATGGTCGAGCCTGGACGCAGGCCGAGCTTGGTCGGCGCCATGCTGGCCGCGTGGGCCGACACCCCGATCCGCTGGTCGAGGCGCATCTCCCCCGCGTCGAGCTTCTCGAACAGCAGGTAGAGCGTCATGACCTTGGTGATGGAGGCGGGGTGGCGAAGATCGTTCTCGTGGTTGGCGTAGAGCGTCCGGCCGGAGTTGGCGTCGACCACCATGGCCGCGAAGGCCGGCGAGTCGACCGGGGCGCCGTGGTGGCGGGCAAGGCCCACGATGTGGCCGGGGCGGTGATGAACGCCCGCGGCCCGTATCCGGTGATGGCGCGCCTCGGCGCCGCTCGTCATCACGAGGGCGGCAGTCAGGCCCAGCGCGGAGGCAACACTCGTCCGGACGAGGGCAAAGCGACGCGAACTCATGACTGCTCCACGGTCGGGTCACCGCCCTGGCGGGCCGGCGAGCGGCCGGCCGTGGCGGAAAGGACACCGTGGGAAATCCTAGGCAGTCGCCGTTACGGGGCCGTTAATGGCCGATGAGCGGGATCGGTCGCATTTGCCGCATCGCGGCAGGCACCCCGACATGGTCGTGCCACGATCGCTCACAAAACTTCGGTGAAGAAAGCGCGTCGACGGCTCTGGCGGATGGCGGCGGTCGACCGTAAATTGTTTTTGGAGGGGCTGCTTCGGACCGCCGCCCGCAACCACGAGGATGACGTGTTCGATGGCCGGTGATCCTGTTGCCGAGACTGATTGGCGCTTGGTCGCGACCGCGGGCCCCGTCTCGCCGCGTGGGGCTAAGGAACCTAAGAAGAACGGCGATGGCGCCGGCACGGCCGTCATCACCCGCACCCGGACGCAGACTAAGAAGCCCAGCATGTACCGGGTGCTGCTGCTCAACGACGACTACACGCCGATGGAGTTCGTCGTCGCGGTGCTCAAGACCCACTTCAACAAGGGTCCGGACGAGGCGACCCGCATCATGCTGCACGTGCACCATCACGGGGTCGGCGAGTGCGGTGTGTATACCTACGAAGTTGCAGAGACCAAAGTGACGCAGGTGATGGACTTCGCCCGCAAGCACCAACATCCTCTGCAGTGCATCATGGAAAAGAACTAAGAGGCTGCTGCCGTTATGCCTGCATTCTCACGCGCCCTCGAACAGTCCCTGCATCGCGCCCTGGCGGTCGCCAACGAGCGTCATCATGAATACGCGACGCTGGAGCACCTCCTGCTGGCGCTGATCGACGACACGGATGCCGCCGCCGTCATGCGGGCCTGCTCGGTCGACATCGACACCCTGCGCAAGCAGCTCGTCGAGTACATCGACCACGAGCTCGACAACCTCGTGGCCGAGGGGCACGACGACGCCAAGCCGACCGCCGGCTTCCAGCGCGTGATCCAGCGGGCGCACATCCACGTGCAGTCCTCCGGGCGCGACGAGGTGACGGGCGCCAACGTGCTGGTCGCGATCTTCGCCGAGCGCGAGAGCCACGCGGCCTATTTCCTGCAGGAGCAGGACATGACC
>CAXUMV010000540.1:0-2330 GCA_964252065.1 uncultured Lichenihabitans sp. | reverse complement strand
TCAGCATCTTGCCGATCACGACCTTCTGCTGGTTGCCGCCCGACAGCGACCCGATGGGCGCGCCCCCGCCCGCCGTCTTGACCCGCACGGCCCGGATGGACTCCTCGACCATGGAGCGCTCCTTCGGCCGGGACAGCAGCATGCGCCGGACGAAGCCCGCGATGCTGGCCAGCGAGAGGTTCTCCCCGACCGACATGGTCTGGACCAGCCCGTCGCGCTGGCGGTCCTCGGGCACGAGCGCGAGCCCCCGCGCGATCCGCTCGGCGATCGAGAGGCGCGACACCTCCTGCCCCTCCAGGAAGACCCGGCCGCCCGTCATCGGGACGCGCCCGGCGATGCATTCGAGGAGCTCGGTGCGCCCGGCGCCCATCAACCCGTAGATGCACACGATCTCGCCCGCCCGGACCTCGAGGGACAGGTGGTCGACGACCGAGCGGTCCGGACCCGACGCGTCGGCGACGCTCACGTCCTCGACCAAGAGGGCCACGGCGCCGAACGCGTGGCCGGTGGGCGGGGAGCCGAGGTCGAAGTTCTCGCCCACCATGTTGCGGACGATCCACTCGAGGTCGATGTCCTTGGCCTCGGCGGTCGCCGTCATGGTGCCGTCGCGGAGCACCACGGCGTAGTCGGTGATCTCGAGCGCCTCCTCGAGGTGGTGGGAGATGTAGACGATCGACACGCCCCGGCCGGTCAGGTCGCGGATGACCTTGAACAGCACCTCGACCTCGGTAGCGCTGAGCGCCGAGGTCGGCTCGTCCATGATGAGGATGCGCGAGTCGACCGACAGGGCGCGGGCGATCTCGACGATCTGCTGCTGCCCCAGGCGCAGATCCTGCACCAGGGTCATGGGGTCGATGTCCTCCTCGAGATCGGCCATGAGGGCGCGGGCCTGGCGGGCCTCCTCGGCAAAGTCGATGCCGGTCGCGGTGCGCAGCTCGCGCCCCATGAAGATGTTGTCGCGCACGCTGAGGTTTGGCGCGAGGCTGAGCTCCTGGTGGATGATCGAGATGCCGCGGTCGCGGGCCTCGGAGGCGGACGCGAAGGTGATCTGCTGGCCGTCGAGCTCGATGATGCCGGAGGTCGGGGTCACCACGCCCGAGAGGATCTTCATGAGCGTCGACTTGCCGGCGCCGTTCTCGCCGAACAGCGTCGTCACCTTGCCCCTATGGATGTCGAAGTTGACGCCCTTCAGGGCTTGGGTGTTGCCGTAGGACTTGGCGATGTTGCGCGCCGACAGGACGGCGCCGCCCGCGCCCGCGCGGCTCTCCGGCGCCATCGTCATCGGACGTCCAGCTTCACGGGGGTGACGAGCCAGGTCTTGGGATCGACGAGGTGGAAGGCCCCGACCACCGACACGGTCTTGCCCGTGAGATTGGCGGCGTCGACCTTGGCCAGCACCTGCTTCTTCATCTCCTTGTTGAGCGCCGATCCGGCGTTCTGGTACTCGATCTGGTTGGTGAACTGCCCGAAGCTGATCGTGCCCGTGGCGTCGCGCAGGTCGGTGCCGTTGATGGCCGGCCCGGTCTGCACCCGGATCTGCACGGGCGGGGCGACACCCTCGACGGCGACCTCGTAGACGCCCGAGTCGCCCTTGCCGACGACGCCGGTGAACTTGACCGGCACCTGCGCCCCGGTCCCGGCCTCGACCCCGTATTGCTTGCCGGCCGCGGCCGCATCCTTGGCGATCGCCGTCGCCAGGACCGGGGCATCGACGGCCTTGGCCTCGATGGCGGCCTGCACCTTGGGGAAGGTCGCCTTGCCGTACTCGGCGGCCGAGAACGCCCCGTGCGGGGTGTCGGCCCCGGACCCGATCCTGACGACCCGGGTGTCGAGGATCATCGCGGCGACGAGGACCAGGCCGGCGACCGACAGCACGGCCAGGCGGACGCGGGGCCTGGCGCGCGCTAGGGGGGCGGGGGCGGCGTGCGCGCTCATCAGGCGGCCTCCATCCAGCGCTCGAAATCGAGTTTCTCGGCGGCGCTCATGTGCAGCCCGTGCTTGGTCCGGCGGGTCAGAATGTCGGCCGGGGTCACGGCCCATTCGGTGTCGCGCAGGAAGGCGACCTCCCGCTCGTAGAGCAGCCCGCCATGCGGCCGCCCCAGCGCGTCCAAGCCTTGCGCATCGCCGAGCAGCGCCCTCGCCCGGGTGCCGTAGAGGTGGGCGTAATGCTCCGACAGGTCGGCGGGCAGCCAGGGGTATTCGGCGCGCAGGGTCGCCAGGAACGCCCCGAAATCGGCGTTGGGCAGATCGCCGCCCGGCAGCGTCGCGGTGGCGGTCCAGGCCTTGCCCATG
The DNA here is from genome assembly GCA_964252065.1 of uncultured Lichenihabitans sp. Taxonomy (GTDB): domain Bacteria; phylum Pseudomonadota; class Alphaproteobacteria; order Rhizobiales; family Beijerinckiaceae; genus Lichenihabitans. The sequence goes on along the minus strand of CAXUMV010000540.1, from coordinate 38 downwards.
GCCGGGAAGGTCTTGGCGAGCTTGTCGAGCGCATGCTC
>CAXUMV010000539.1:0-2344 GCA_964252065.1 uncultured Lichenihabitans sp. | reverse complement strand
CCAAGGAGCCCGCATGTCCACCGACATCGTCATCGTGTCCGCCGCCCGCACCCCCGTGGGGTCGTTCAACGGCGCCTTCGCCAACACCCCCGCCCACGAACTCGGCGCCGAGACCATCAAGGCGGCGCTCGCCCGGGCGAAGGTCGACGCCGGGGAGGTCGACGAGGTCATCCTGGGCCAGGTGCTAGCCGCAGGGCAAGGCCAGAACCCCGCCCGCCAGGCCGCCATGGCGGCGGGCGTGCCGCGGGAGAAGACCGCCTGGGGGCTGAACCAGCTCTGCGGCAGCGGCCTGCGCGCGGTGGCGCTCGGCCTGCAGCAGATCGCCAACGGGGATGCGGCCATCATCGTGGCCGGCGGCATGGAGTCGATGACCCAGGCCCCGCACGCCGCCTATCTGCGCGCCGGCCAGAAGATGGGCGAGCTCAAGATGACCGACACCATGCTGAAGGACGGGCTCATCGACGCCTTCCAGGGCTACCACATGGGCAACACGGCCGAGAACATCGCCACCAAGTGGCAGATCACGCGGGAGGAGCAGGACCGCTTCGCCGTGGCCTCGCAGAACAAGGCCGAGGCGGCCCAGAAGGAGGGCCGGTTCAAGGACGAGATCGTGCCGTTCTCGGTCAAGGGCCGCAAGGGCGACGTGGTGGTCGAGGAGGACGAGTTCATCCGCCCCGGCACGACCTACGAAGCCCTCGCCAAGCTCCGGCCGGCCTTCTCGAAGGACGGGACCGTGACGGCGGGCTCGGCGTCGGGGATCAACGACGGGGCCGCGGCCCTCGTGCTGATGACGGCCACGGAGGCCGAAAAGCGCGGGCTGACGCCGCTCGCGCGCATCGTCTCCTGGGCGACGGCCGGCGTCGATCCCGCCGTGATGGGCTCGGGCCCGATCCCGGCGTCGCGCAAGGCGCTGGAGAAGGCGGGCTGGACGGTCCGGGACCTCGACCTGATCGAAGCGAACGAGGCCTTCGCGGCGCAGGCCATGGCGGTCAACAAGGACATGGGCTGGGATCCGTCGATCGTGAACGTCAACGGCGGCGCCATCGCGATCGGCCATCCGATCGGCGCCTCGGGGGCGCGGGTGCTGACGACCCTGCTGCACGAGATGGGCCGGCGCGACGCCAAGAAGGGCCTCGCCACCCTGTGCATCGGCGGCGGCATGGGCATCGCGATGACGGTCGAGCGCTAGGCACGGGCCAGCGTCGCCAGATCCGGCGCCGGCACGCCGCGCTGGAACGCGACGAGGTCGAGCGAAGGCGGCTCCGTCCCGCCCAGGATGGAGCAGCACGCATGGCCATGGCCGCGGTGATGGGTCTGGTGGTTGAAGAGATGCAGCAGGATGTCGCCCAGCACCGAGGTCTGGGGCGTTCCGCTCGTCGTGGCATAGGCGACGGAGCGCTGCAGCGCGGCCTCGTCGAGGCCCGCCACGACGGCGAGGATGCGCTCGTCCTCGGCGACGCGGGCACGGGCAGCGCGGCGCGATCCTCGAACAGGATGGCATCGAGGCGCGCCGGCGCCTCGCCGATCCCCGTGATCCGCCTCAGCCAGATCCGGTCGGTGACCAGCAGGTGGTTGAGCGTGCCGTGCAGCGAGCCGAAGAAGACGCCGGCCGGCCGCCGGTAGTCCTCCTCGGGCATGGCGAGGGCGGCCGCGAAGAGCCGGGCATTGGCCCAGCGATTGTAGGCGGCGAGCTGGCTGACGGCCGCGTGCATGGTGGTCGCTCCCCGGAATCGTGGACGAGGCGGGATCATCGCATGGCTGCACGGGGCGGTCAGCCGCCGGGAGGACAGCCATGAGGCGGAAGTCCGACCTGCCGCAAAAGATCTGCCCGGTGTGCGGGCGGCCGTTCGCCTGGCGCAAGAAGTGGGCGCGCGACTGGGAGCATGTGCGCTTCTGCTCGGAGCGGTGCCGCAGGGAGGCGCGCGGCAAGGCGGCTTCGCCGGCCAAGCCGGGCTGAGCGGCTTCTCTCCCGGCACATCGTCGCGGACGGAGCTGAGACTTCCCTCATCCGCCCTGTCGGGCACCTTCTCCCGCGGGCGGGAGAAGGACCGTACGACTTGGGGCTTGTCCCCACCCGCCGTCGCGTCCACATTGGGCCGACGTGATGACGGACGACGCCATCGGACCGGCCCCTTGGGGCGACTTGCCTGGCCGGGACAGGCCCGGGTCCAGCGGGGCCGGAGCATCGCGGGTGTCTGGTTTGAGCTTTGCCGATCTTCTTGCCGCGCCGGCCCGCCGGGCCCCGCGCGACCGCGGGCAGGGCGTCACCGCCGTGCTCGGCCCCACCAACACCGGCAAGACGCATTTCGCGATCGAGCGGATGCTGGCCCATCCCACCGGCATC
>CAXUMV010000538.1:497-2349 GCA_964252065.1 uncultured Lichenihabitans sp. | reverse complement strand
TGCCACGGTCCTTGACCCTATAGGCCTTGGTGACGTCGTCGACCTGCAGGATCGGCTGCTCGTGTTGAGCGAGGGGCTCCGGCACCGCCTCGTCGGTCCAGATCCGCGGCGTACGCAACACGAGTTCGCAGGTGACCGCGTGCCGGGGGTGCCGCGCCACCTGCATCGGATCGCCCCGCTCGACGATGCGACCGGAGGCCAGCACGACCGTCTCGTCCGCGACCTCGGCGATGGAGGGCACCGACGTGCTGATGAACACGATGCCGGTCGACATCCTGTCCCGCAACTCGCGCAGCAGCCGCACGATCTGGGCCGCGACGGTGACGTCGAGCGGCTGGATGATGTTGTCGCAGATGAGCAGGTCCGGCTCGGTCACCATCGCGTCGACGATGACCGCTCGCTGCAGCATGCCGCCCGAATACTGGTTGGGGAACTCGCGGTACCGCTTGGCCGCGGAGGGAATGCGTACCGCATCGAGCAGGGCGATCGTCCGCCGCTCGGCCTCGGCCCGGGTCGTCTGCGGCCGCACGGCTCGCAGCTTCTCGGCGATCTGCACCCCGACGGGCAGCGTCGGGTCGAAGGCGCTGCCCGGATCGGCGCCGATGAAGCCGATCTGGGCGCGCGCGAGGCGCGCCACGGCCGGATCGAGCAGGTTGTGCGACTCGAACCTGATCCCGCCGGCCGCAACGGCCAGCGGCGGCGGCACCCAGCCGATCATCGCCTTGGCCAGGGTCGTCTTGCCCGAGCCGCTCTCGCCCAGGACCCCGAGGACGCGGTTGCGGGAGATGTCGAGCGTGATGCCGTCCAGGATGGGGCGACGCTCGGCGCCCCGGACAAGGTCGATCGACAGGCCGGCGAGCGACAGCAGCGGCTGCTCGCCCATCAGACCATTCCCCCGAGGACCTTGTTGCGCGCTCTCTCGATCGTGGCCCCTACGAGGTTGATCCCAAGCAGCGAGGCGAACAGGAAGGCGCCGGGCATGGTCGCGATCCACCAGGCGTTGATCAGGTATTTGCGCCCGTCGGCGATGATGTTGCCGAAGGTCGGGGTCGGCGGCTGCACGCCGATGCCGATGAAGCCCAGGATCGCCTCGAAGATCATCATCCGGGCCACGTCGAGCACGGCCACGAAGGCGATGGGCGGCAGGATGTTCGGGGCGATCATCTGGACCATGATGCGCAGATCGGAGGCCCCGAGGATCTTGGCCCCGCGGACATATTCACGCTGCCGCTCGGACAGGGTGACCGAGCGGGTCACGCGCGCATAGGCCGGCCATCCCGACAGCGCCAGCACCAGCGTGACCGTCTCGGGCGTCGGCCGATGGACGGTCAGGATGGTGATGGCCAGGATGATCAGGGGCACGGCGAGCTGGGCGTCCGTCACCCGCATCAGGACGGTGTCGACCCAGCCGCCGTAATATCCGGAGACGAGGCCGATGGCGGCGCCGAGCACGAACATGATGATCACGGAGGAAACGGCAATCATGAGCGCGTTCTCGAGCCCCACCAGCGAGCGCAGGAACAGGTCGCGGCCGAGCTGGTCGGTGCCAAGCAGGTGGGTCCAGGTTCCCCCCGTCATGAAGGCCGGCGGCAGGAACTTGTCCTTGATGGCGAGCTTGGTGGCCGAAAGGGTCGTCAGTTGCGGATAGACGATCGCCGTGCCGATCAGCACCAGCAGGAGCAAAACCCCGAGCTTGAACTCGAACTGCGTGTAGGTCGCTCGCCAGAGGCGGCGGCCCGGGCTTGTCCCACGCTTCGAGGCCTCGACGACCGCCGTTGGCATCACGGTGTCCGACGCCATCAGAAGTCGAGCCTCGGGTCGATCCGGGTCGATGCGAGATCGACGAAGATGT
>CAXUMV010000538.1:0-487 GCA_964252065.1 uncultured Lichenihabitans sp. | reverse complement strand
TGGCGACGAAAACGGCGGCCGACAGCAGGGCCACGCCCTGGATGACCGGGAAGTCGCGTTGCAGGACGGCCTGAACCGTGAGAAGGCCGACCCCCGGATAGTTGAAGATGAATTCGACGATCAGCACGCCGCCGAGCAGGGCGCCGATCTGCACCCCGAAGAGGTTCAGAACCGGCACGGCGGCATTGCGCACAACATGGCGCAGGAAGATGCGCCGTCGGGACAGCCCTCGCACCGACGCCAGCTCGACAAACCCCTGCCGGTTCGCGCTCGCGATGGAGATGGCGAGGCTGCGCATGAACAGCGGCGACATCTCGACCGCGATCACGACGGCAGGCAGGATCGTATAGGCGAAGCCCTCGTAGCCGATCGAAGGGATCCACCGCAGCTGGGCGGTGACCACGAGGGCCAGGACGATGGCGAGCCAGAAGTTCGGCACCGAGACGAAGGCCGACCCGATGTAGAGGGCCAGCTTGTCCGGCCAGCG
>CAXUMV010000537.1:0-2356 GCA_964252065.1 uncultured Lichenihabitans sp. | reverse complement strand
GGACGACGGCGGCCGCGCGCAGCACGCGGCCATCGGCAAGCCGCAGGCCTGCGACCCGCCCGTCCGTCATCTGGAGGTCGTCGGCCTCGCCCTCGATGACGGTGAGGTCCGGCTGGTCGGCGAGGGCGGCCTGCATGGCGGCCGCATAGAGGCGCCGGTCGGCCTGCGCGCGCGGTCCACGCACCGCCGGGCCCTTGCGGCGGTTCAGCAGGCGGAACTGGATGCCGGCCGCATCGGCCACCCGGCCCATCAGCCCGTCGAGCGCATCGATCTCGCGCACGAGATGCCCCTTGCCGAGGCCGCCGATGGCGGGGTTGCACGACATGGCGCCGACCGTGGACCACCGGTGGGTGACGAGCGCCGTGGCGGCGCCCATGCGGGCCGCGGCCGCGGCCGCCTCGCATCCGGCGTGACCGCCGCCGACCACGATGACGTCGAAAATCCCGGTGCCCTGCATCGGCGCGACATAACACGGCGAAGTCGGGAGGGGTAGACGGAGCTCACGCGGTGACGGGCTGGCGCATCGGTGGCTGACCGGACTCCGGCTCAGCCGACGTGATCAGACCAAACGGCATGAGGCAAACCGGCGTCGGACCCTGGTGTCGTCTTCGCGAGCGCAGCGCAGCGATCCACGGTTGGGCATCTGCAGCGTTGTATGGATCGCCACGGCGCTGACGCGCCTCGCGATGACGATTGGACCCGAGGCGTCATCCTCAGTCCGTCAGCCACCTCCTCCCTGGAGAGACGAGGGGCGGCTTCGGCAGGCGGTCGCGTGCTAATGACAATGGACACCCACGCTCTTCAATGCCTGTTTCACGTGAAACACCACTACTTCCCGATGCAGAATCGCGCAAAGATCGCACCCAAGACATCGTCCGGCACGACACGGCCCACGAGGCTGTCGAGCGTTGCGGCTACGGCCCGAAGCTGTTCCGCCGCGAGCTCGATACCCACGCCCTCCTCGGCCTCAACCATTATCGAGAGATGCCGTTCGGCTTCGGCGAGCGCCAGCCGGTGCCGCTCCTGCGTGGCCAATCCCGCGTCGCCGGTGATCCCGTCCTCGATCAGCCGCTTGAGCGCCTCGACAAGCTCCGGCAGGCCCTCGCCCGTCAGGGCGGACACGCGATGTGCGGCCACGCCCGGATCGACCGACAGGGGAAGGTCAATCTTCGTGAGGACGCGCCACAGCAGGCCAGCCGCAAGCGCCGGGTCAGGCTCTCCATCGGGAGCACCCGCCTCGGACAGCCAGAGGACCAGATCGGCCGCCTGGGCCCGTCCGAGCGCACGCGCTACGCCTTCGCGCTCGACCGGATCCTCGGTCGGGCGCAGCCCCGCCGTGTCGACGAGGGTGACGAGATAGCCGTCGAGGTCGAGCCGGGCTTCGATCGGGTCGCGCGTCGTTCCCGGCACGGGCGAGACGATCGCGACATCGCGCCGGGCGAGCGCATTGATCAAGGTGGACTTGCCGGCGTTCGGCGGGCCGGCCAAGGCGACCACCAGCCCATCCCGCACGCGGGCCGCGCGACGCGCGCCTCGGCGCTCGCGTCGTACGGCGGCTAACAGCGCCGTCACGTGGCCGCGCAGCTCCGCCGACAGGTCGGCTGCGACATCGCCTTCGTCGCTGAAATCGATCGCGGCCTCGGCGGCCGCCAGGGCCTCGATCAGGCGGCCGCGCTGCTCGGCCACCCAGGCGCCGAGCGCGCCCTCCATCTGCCGCACGGCCTGGCACCGCTGGGCCTGGGTCTCGGCGTCGATCAGATCGGCCAGCCCTTCCACCTCGGCCAGGTCCATGCGCCCGTTGAGAAGGGCGCGCCGGGTGAAGGCCCCGGGCTCCGCCGGACGGCAGCCCGGACAGGACGCGAGCGCCGCCAGCACCGCCGCGACGACGGCCCGTCCGCCATGCAGGTGGAGCTCGGCCATGTCCTCGCCGGTCGCGGTGCCCGGGCCCGGCAGCCAGAGCACCAGCCCGCGATCGAGGAGGGCGCCCGAGGCGGGATCCCGCAGCGCGCGGAGAACCGCGCGACGGGGCGGGGGACGGGCACCTGCCACGGCGTCCAGCGCGGGCCCCGATGCCGGGCCGGACAGTCGCACCACGGCGACTGCGGCCCGGCCGCTGGCGGTCGCTAGCGCAAAGATCGTGTCGGTCACGGCGCGCCAGGACGGCGCGCCGGCTTCAGGTGTTCATCGATTCGAAGAAGGCGCTGTTGCCGCCCTTGGCGGTCTCACGCAGCTTGCCGAGCAGGAACTCGATGGCATCCACCGTGCCCATCGGATTGAGGATGCGCCGCAGCACATACATCTTCTTGAGGATGTCCGGCGGAACCAGCAGTTCCTCCTTGCGGGTGCCGGAGCGGGT
>CAXUMV010000536.1:252-2360 GCA_964252065.1 uncultured Lichenihabitans sp. | reverse complement strand
GTTCACCGTGCTGTTCGCGGTGGCGCGCACCGTGGGCTGGATCGCCCAGTGGAAGGAGATGATCGAGGACCCCGGGCAGCGCATCGGCCGGCCGCGGCAGCTCTACACGGGCGCCGCACGCCGCGACTACTCGCCGATCAGCGAGCGCTGAGGGTTAGCTGCTTCTCCCGCCGAGGGGGAGAAGGGCTCTATCCGGCGCGATTCTTCGTGGCCGATCGCAGCTTTATCGCCGGATGCCGATTGGAGCCACAAGGCGTGTCCGCGGGACCCGCCAAGGAGGCCGTGCCATCTCGCAAGGGACCGAACCCACCCCGCCCTCCGGCCCCGACCACGACGATCCGCTGGCGCGGGCGCTGGCCTCGTTCATGCGGGCGGAGTTCGCCGCGCCGGTCGATGTGGTGGGCGGCTATATCGGCCTGCTGGCCGAGGATGCCGAGCGCAGCCACCATGCCGGCTACGCGGCCGATCTCAGCAAGATGAAGGCGGCGCACGAGCGGCTCAGCCGCCTCATCGAGCAGTCGATCGAGGGCGGGCTGGCGGCGCTCGGTCCGGATATCGCGGCGAGCTCCGGCAAGCTGCGCCACGACCTGCGCACGCCGATCTCGGCCATCCTGGGCTACGGGGAGCTGCTGGCCGAGCAGGCGCGCGACGACGGGTTCGCGGCCTTCGCCGAGACCGCCGAGGTCATGCTGGACGCCGCCAGGCGGCTGCTCGGGCAAGTCGACACCTTCGTCGAGGGCATCCGGGCCGAGGCCGGCCATCCGGCGGCCGCGGCCGGGAGCGGCCTCGCGCGCCCCGAGGCGGTCGCGGCCATCCGGGCGGTGCTGGTCCGCCCGCCCGACCTGCAGCCGGTCGTGACGGGCGAGATCCTGGTGGTCGACGACGATGCCGCCAACGTCGACCTCCTCGCACGGCGCCTGACCCGCGACGGGCACGAGGTCACCAGCATGAGCTCGGGCGAGGACGCGCTTGCCTGGATCGAGGGTCACACGGTGGACCTCGTGCTGCTCGACCTCATCATGCCGGGCCTCAACGGGGTGGACGTGCTGCGGGTGCTGCGGAGCCGCGAGGACACCCGCCTGACCCCCGTGATCATCATCTCCGGCCTCGACGAGGCGGACGGCGCCATCCGCTGCATCGAGGCGGGCGCCGACGACTACCTGGCCAAGCCCGTCGACGCCGTGCTGCTGCGGGCCCGCATCAACGCGGCGCTCGAGCGCAAGCGGCTGCGCGACCGCGAGATGGCCATGACGCGGCGCCTGCAGGCCGAGCAGGAGCGCGCCGACGCGCTGCTGCGCAGCATGCTCCCCGCCTCCGTGGTCGAGCGCCTGCGCGGGGGCGAGACGGAGATCGCCGACCATTTCGATGCGGCCACCATCCTGTTCAGCGACATCGTCGGCTTCACGGCGCTCGCCGCAACCCTGCCGCCGGGCCAGACGCTCGAGGTGCTCAACACCATCTTCTCGGAGTTCGACCGGCTGGCCGTGTCGTTCGGGATCGAGAAGATCAAGACCATCGGCGACGCCTACATGGCGGCCGGAGGCCTGCCCGAGGCCCGGGCGGACCACGCCGCCGCCATCGTCGCGATGGCCCTGTGCATCCCGGCCGTCGTCGAGACCGTCAGCAGGCGCATCGACCGGCCGCTCACGGTGCGCATCGGCATCGACACGGGGCCGGTCGCGGCCGGCATCATCGGCTCGGACAAGTTCATCTACGACGTGTGGGGCGATGCGGTGAACACCGCGAGCCGCATGGAGGCCCACGGCACCCCCGGCCGCGTCCACATCACCGAGGCGGTCCGCACCGCGCTCGGCAGCGCCTACGCGTACGATCCCCTGACCCCGATCGACATCAAGGGCAAGGGCGTGATGCAGACCTACCTGATCCGCTGACGGGGGCGCCCTCAGGCGCGGTCGGCGATCTCCGGACGCGGGGCGAGGCGCTCCACCTCCCCGGCAAGCTCGCGCAGGCCGACCGTCTTGCTCAGCACCTTGTCGGCCTCGGCGAGTTCCTGCCGCTCGCCCGCCGAAATGTCGCGCGCGCTGAAGACGATCACCGGGATGTCCTTGTGGCCGGGGTAGGACCGCAGGGTGTGCAGGAACGTGAAG
>CAXUMV010000536.1:0-211 GCA_964252065.1 uncultured Lichenihabitans sp. | reverse complement strand
ACGGCAGAGGTGAAGCCGTCCATCACGGGCATGGTGAGATCGAGCAGGATCGCCCGCGGGGGCCCGTGGACGACCTTGGCGAGGGCCTCGTGCCCGTTGCCGGCCTCCTGCACCGTGTAGCCGTTGCGCTCCAGCATCGAGCGCAGGCGGGCGCGGGTGTCGGCATCGTCGTCGACCACCAGGATGTCGCCGGTGGCGTCACGCAGGCGGT
>CAXUMV010000535.1:0-2362 GCA_964252065.1 uncultured Lichenihabitans sp. | reverse complement strand
CCGGCAGGCCGAACTTCGCTCGGTAGCTGTTTGGGTCTAGAGCATTTTCGGTTTAATCTGGTTCGTATCCAGCGGCAGCGAAGAAGTTTGCGCACTCGTGGGGCGTGACGGTGTCGACGAGGCGTCCGATTGTCGACCAGAGTCCCTCGACGGTGCGTTCGGCCGCCTTGCGCAGCAGTGCCTTCAGCTTTGAGAAGGCCATCTCGATCGGGTTGAAATCTGGGCTGTAGGGCGGGAGGAACAGGAGCCGCGCGCCTGCCGCCTCGATCGCCGCCCGCACGGCCGGTCCCTTGTGGCTGCCGAGGTTGTCCATGACGACGATGTCGCCGGGGCTAAGTTCGGGTACCAGGACCCGATCGACGTAGGCCTGGAAGGCGTCGCGGTTGATCGGCCCGTCGATCACGAAGGGCGCAGCGATCCCGGACAGGCGCAGGCCGGCGACCAGGGTCGTGGTCTTCCAATGGCCGTGCGGGATGGGCGAGCGCAGCCGCTCGCCGCGCGGGGAGCGTCCGCGCAGGCGAGCCATGTTGGTGGCGGTCCAGGTCTCGTCGAGGAAAACAAGGCGCGCAGGGTCGAGGTCTGGCTGACCCGCAAACCATGCTTCGCGCGCTGCCTTCACGTCCGGGCGTTCCTGCTCGGTGGCGTGCGCTGTCTTTTTTTGTACGTGAGGTCGCGTGCGTCGAGGAAGCTCCACAGGGTGCCCAGCCCGACCGTGAGATCGTGCTCGTCCCGCAAGCGGGCGCGCATCTCTTCCAGGGTGACGTCGGCCTTCGCATCGATCAACGCACGCAGGAACGCCTCGTGCGGGTCGAGCTTCGAGCGCCGCGCCCGCCCTTGCGGACGAGCGGCCACCGTCCCGGTCGTCGCGAGGGCGGCCATCCAGCGGATCGATGTGGCGATGCCGACCCCGAACCGCGCCGCCGCCTGCCGGCGCGAACTCGTTGCCGCGGCCTTCACCACCCGCTCGCGCAGATCCTGGCTGTAGGGTCGGCCCATGCTTCGCTCCTCATCCCAGAGCGATCAGTGAATCAGCCCAACAGCTTCGCGTGAACCCCACCCATGCGATTCAGTGCAGCCCGAAAACGCTCTAGTGGCGAACCGAATGCGCGTGAGCGATCGACGGTTCGACCGGGCGTCAGTCATCCGCGGGAACGCCGGCCATGAACGACTCGTCCTCGTCACAGCTCTACCTCGGGGAAAACCCCTGTGCCGTGCGGATTCCGAAGGTCTTCGCGCGGGCGTATCTCTGGCTCGTCGGTGCGGGAACGCTCCTCGGCGTGCTGGTCTTCGCCGTGGCGTCCCAGAGCAGCCTCGACGCGGCGCGCATCGCCGGATCGGACGCCGGGTACGCGGCGACCCTAGTTTCCGCGATGACGGTCAGCCAGGGCCGCCGCCTGCCCTGACGGCAGCGCCCACGAACCTTACGACATCCTTCAGTGACCGCCGGGAACGGCCCGGGTCGCCGAGCCCGTGAAGCGCGCGGCCGTGAGGTCGTCGCCGGGGCTGCGGCGGCCGAAGCGCGTCGTCACCGTGTCGGGCGACGCGCCGACGACCGCCTCCGGCGCCGCGTCCGTACGGGCGCGCGTCTGCGCCACGCGGACCGGGGCGATGCGGCTCGCCGGATGAGCGGCGCCGGACTCGGTCGAGACCGCGGCGAACAGGGCGCGCAGCTGCGCCTTCGCATCGGCGTCGGCCGGGACCAGGGCGTCCACCGGGCGCGCCGCCGCGGGCCGCTCGGTGACGGCGGCGAGGCTCGTGCCCAGGCTGGCCATGCCGACGTTGCCGAGGCCGGCGAACTGCGCCGGGCGCGGCGGCGGCAGAGGCATCGCGAGCGCGGCGGCCGCGACGGCGGCGAATTCGGCGGGCCGGCGCGGCGGCAGCGGCGTCACGTTGGAGATCAGCGCCGCGTCGATCGCGTCCTCCGGCTTCGAGGCCGGCGGCTCGGCGGTGAGCAGGGCCCTGGCGTCGCGCCCGTCGCGGCGCAGCATCGCCTCGCGCAGCGCGCCGTCGGCGGCCGGCGCCGCCGGGGCGGCGTAGGCAAGGGCCGCGCGGGTGCCGATGCCGTCTTCCGGGTCGGCGCTCGCCACCGCGACCACCGGCTTCGGCTTCCTGCGCGCCACCGCGACCGGCGCCGGGGCCGGATCGCTGCGGCTGCCGAACAGGCCGGCGAGGAACCCGACGAGGCTCGGGCCCTCCTCCTCGTCGGCGGAGGCGATCTGCGAGGACACGCCGAGCACGGTGCCGCCGCGGGCCAGGATCTCGGCGCGGGCCTCCTCGTAGCGCGGGAACGGCCGGTTGTCGGACGCCAGGTGGACGGTCTTGCCGTCGGGGAACAGGCGGGCAAGCTGGTCGTGGCTCATCC
>CAXUMV010000534.1:0-2363 GCA_964252065.1 uncultured Lichenihabitans sp. | reverse complement strand
AGCGACGACCGCGAGCTCGTGGCCAGGGCCGAGAAGGATGCGCGGGACGCCTTCGGGGCCAAGGTCTCGGCGGCGCGCTCGCAGCCCTACTACCTCGATGTGACCCACCCCGAGGCCAACAAGGGAACCGTGGTCGCAACCCTCGCAAGGCGCCTCGGCAAGCCGGCCGAGGCCTTCGCCACCCTGGGCGACATGCCCAACGACGTGCTGATGTTCGAAAAAAGCGGCTTCAGCGTCGCGATGGGCAACGCGAGCGACGAGGTCAAGGCGAAGGCCAGCGCGACGACGGACGGCTACAACGACGAAGGCTTCGCCAAGGCGGTCGAGCGCTTCTTCCTGGCCGGCCGGGGAGGCGCCGCGTGACGGCCGAGGCGCCCCTGCTGATCGCCCCCTCGATCCTGTCGGCGGACTTCGGCCGGCTGGCCGAGGAGGTGCGCGCCGTCGACGAGGCGGGGGCGGACTGGATCCATGTGGATGTGATGGACGGCCGGTTCGTGCCCGTCATCACGTTCGGCCCGCTGGTGATCGAGGCCGTCCGCAAAGCGACCGCAAAGCCCCTCAACACCCACCTGATGGTCGTCGAGCCCGAGCGGATGCTCGACGACTTCATCGCGGCCGGATGCGACCAGCTGGTGCTCCAGGCCGAGCCGTCCTCGACCACCCACCTGCATCGCCAGCTGGCCCGCATCCGGGATGCCGGCTGCAAGGCGGGCGTCGCGCTCAACCCCGCGACGCCGCTGTCGGCGCTCGATTACGTGCTGCACCTCTGCGACGTCGTGATCGTCATGACCGTGAACCCGGGGTTCGGCGGCCAGGCGTTCCTGCCCGAGATGCTCCCGAAGGTCCGCGACCTGCGGGCGATCGTCCGGGCGCGCGGCCTCGACCTGCGCATCGAAGCCGACGGCGGCATCAACGCAAGGACGGTCCGGGCGGCCGTCGAGGCGGGGGCCGACGTCGCCATCGCGGGCTCCGCGGTGTTCGGCAGCGCGGACTATCGCGAGGCGATCCGCACGCTGCGGGCGCTCGGCAGCGGCCGGGCGCCGCCGGGGCGCGGGTAACGGAGGCCGCCATGGCAGAGACGAGCGTGAGTGCGGGCAAGGTCACCACCTTCGACAGCGGGGCGGTGCTGGCCGACGAAGTCGCCAACTGGCTGCTCGGGCTGGCGCTCGGCACGCGGGAGCCGTTCCGGCTTTGCCTCTCGGGCGGCTCGACGCCCCGGACGCTCTACCAGCGGCTGTCCGAGCCGCCGTTCCGCAGCGAGTTCCCCTGGGTCCGCACCATGCTGTTCTTCGGCGACGAGCGCTTCGTGCCCGCGACCGACAAGGACAGCAACTACAAGATGGTGGCCGACACGCTGTTGAGCCGCATCGAGATCCCGGCCCAGAACGTGTTCCGCATGACGACCGAGCTGCCCTCGGCCGGCGACACCGCGCGCGCCTACGAGGCGACGCTGAAGGGGGTCTACGGCCGCGACACGCTGGATCCCGCCCGGCCGCTCTTCGACGTGACGCTGCTCGGGCTCGGGCCGGACGGGCATACGGCCTCGCTCCTGCCCGGCCAGCCTGTACTGGAGGAGCGCGAACGCTGGGTGGACGAGGTCACCCAGGGACGCCCCGAGGCCCGCATCACCCTCACCTATCCGCCGCTCGCCTCGAGCCGGGCCATCGCGTTCCTGGTGGTCGGCGCGGACAAGCAGGCGATGCTGGCCCATGTGCGGTCGGGGGCGACCGACGTGCCGGCCGGCCGGCTCGAAACCTCCGCCGAGGTCCACTGGTTTACCGATCGGGCCGCGGTGGGGCTCGCCAAGACGGCAAGCGGAGGACGATGATGGCGATGAGCAAGGTCGACGAGATCCTGTCCTGGTACGGCGCCGACAGTCCCGGCACCCTCTCCAACCTCGCCCGCCTCATGAACCACGGCCGGCTCGCCGGCACGGGCAAGTTCGTGATCCTGCCGGTCGACCAGGGCTTCGAGCACGGCCCGGCCCGCAGCTTCGCGGCGAACCCGCCCGCCTACGATCCGCGCTACCATTTCGAGCTCGCGATCGAGGCGGGCTGCAACGCCTATGCGGCGCCGCTGGGATTTCTGGAGGCTGGGGCGCGGGAGTTCGCCGGCAAGCTGCCGCTGATCCTCAAGCTCAACAACCACGATTCGCTGGTCGAGGAGGAGGACCCCGACCAGGCTGTGACCGGGTCGGTGGCCGACGCGCTGCGCCTGGGATGCGCGGCCATCGGCTTCACCATCTATCCGGGCTCGACGCACCGGCTCGCCATGTACGAGCGCATCCGCGAGCTCGCCGAGGAGGCCAAAAGCGTCGGGCTCGCGGTCGTGATCTGGTCCTACGCGCGCGGCTCGAGCCTTTC
>CAXUMV010000533.1:0-2365 GCA_964252065.1 uncultured Lichenihabitans sp. | reverse complement strand
ATCCGCCCTGTCGGGCACCTTCTCCCCGCAAGCGGGGCGAAGGAGCACACCGGCCGACGCCGTCCGTCGACCCGAGTTCGCGGCCCCGATGCATCAGCTTGACCTTTGGTCCATGGCGGGACCTTATGCGATCTCACATCCCAGGCAAGGACGATGCCGCTGTGGCGGACGCCGCGGACGATCACTTCGAGCTCTACGACCTGCGCGTGGACATGATCTGCCCCGAGGGCGCCCCGATCTTCTGTGGAGCCAGGCCCGGCGACCACTTCGAGCTCCGGGGCGAGATGCTGACGCTGCCGCCGGGGCAGGGGGTGTCGATCTTCTCGCTGGCGGCCGTGCTGCCGCTGCTCGCCGCCAAGCAGCGTCCGACCCACGCCAACGACTGGATGACGAGCGACGCCGAGATCGCCTGCCCCGATCCCAACTGCGGGAGCCGCCTCCGCATCAGCCGCCTCGGCCGGCGCCGCTTCAGCCACGCCGCCGTGACCGCCGTGCCGCTGCCCCCGGCATGAGCATGGAGACCGTCGAGCCCCGGCCCGGCTACGTCATCCCCCGCGTGATCCGGGGCAACTGGCAGCTCGCCGGCGGGCATGGGGCCGTGACCGAGACGGCGGCGCTCGAGGCGCTGCAGGCCGCCTTCGACGCCGGCCTCACGACCTTCGACTGCGCCGACATCTATACGGGCGTCGAGGTGCTGATCGGCGCCTTCCGGGCCCGGCTGCTCGCGACCCGCGGCCGGGAGGCCGTGCAGCGGCTCAACGTGCACACCAAGCTCGTGCCGGACCTCGACCGCCTCGCCGGGCTGCGCAAGCGCGACCTCGAGGCCATCGTGGACCAGTCGCTGCGGCGCCTCGGCGTCGAGCGCCTCGACCTCGTCCAGTTCCACTGGTGGGACTATGCGGTGCCGGGCGCCGTCCAGGCGATGGGCTGGCTCGACGAGATCGCGCGGTCGGGCAAGATCCGGTTCGTCGGCGCGACGAACTTCGACCTGGCGCACACCCGCGCCATCCTGGAGGCCGGCGTGCCGCTGATGTCGATGCAGACGCAGTACTCGTTGCTCGACACGCGGCCCGAGAACGGGCTCGTGGCGCTGGCCCGCGAGCACGACCTGGCCCTGTTCGCCTACGGCACGGTGGCGGGCGGCTTTCTTAGCGACCGCTGGCTCGGCCGGCCCGAACCGCAGGGGCCGCTCGAGAACCGCTCGCTCACCAAGTACAAGCTGATCATCGACGAGGCGGGGGGCTGGGCGATGTTCCAAGCGCTGCTCGCCGCCTGCCGCGGCGTCGCGGACCGCCACGGCACGGACATCGCCACCGTGGCCAGCCGCCTGATCCTGGATCGGCCGGGCGTCGCGGCCGTGATCGTTGGCGGCCGCGACCCCACCCATGCCGCCGCCAACGCCGCCCTCGGCCGCCTGCGGCTCGACGAGGCCGACCGGGCCGCGGTCGAGGCCGTGCTGTCCCGGCGCACGCCGCTGGCGGGCGACACCTACGCGCTCGAGCGCGACCGGGCCGGGCCGCACGGCGCCATCATGAAATACAACCTGAACACCAACCCGCATTGAGGACGCCCATGCCCGCAAACCTCCTGTCCGCGACCGCCCTCGCCACCATCCTGGCCGCCGCCGTGCCGGCGCATGCGGCCGATTGCGCCATCACGGTCGGCGTCGTGATGGAGCTGACCGGGCCGGCCGGCGAGTACGGCCAGGCCGGCGCCAAGTCGGTCGAAATGGCCTTCCGCGACCTCAACGCCGCCGGCGGGGCGCAGGGCTGCACACTCAAGACCGACACGCGCGACAGCCACAGCGTCGGCACCATCGCGGTGGACGCGGCGACCCAGCTCGTGCAGGTCGAGCACGTGCCCGTGGTGATCGGCGGCATCATCTCGTCGGTGACCATTCCGATCCTGACCGCGGTGACCGGCCCGGCGAAGGTCGTCCAGGTGTCGCCCGCCTCCTCCTCCCCGACGCTGACCGAGCTCGGCCGACAGGGCAAGACGAACGGCATCTTCTTCCGCACCATCACCTCGGACGCGCTGCAGGGCGTCGCCGCCGCCCGCTACGCCGTGGACCAGGGTTTCAAGAAGATCGCCCTCATCCACGTGAACAACGACTTCGGGGCCAACCTCGCCAAGGAGTTCTCGGTCGCCTACAAGGCGCTCGGCGGCACCATCACCTCGACCACCCCCTACAACGAGAAGCAGGGCAGCTACGATTCCGAGGCGACCGCCGGCATGACGGGCGGCCCGGACGGGCTCTACCTCATCTCGACCCCGGTCGATGGGGCGACCATCGCCCGCGCCTGGGTGTCGGGCGGCGGCCCCCAGAAATTCCTGCTGAACGACGGCATGAACTCGAGTGACTTCA
>CAXUMV010000532.1:302-2376 GCA_964252065.1 uncultured Lichenihabitans sp. | reverse complement strand
GGCTTCGTCCTGGGCATCGACACCCCGCTCGACCGGATCGGCGGCGACAAATGGCGGGCCGGCGTCGCGGGCGGCTACACCAGCACCAGCTTCAAGTCGCCGCTCGACGGCGGCTCGGGCACGGTCCAGAACGTGTTCGGCTCGCTCTACGGCGGCGCCCGCTACGGCGCGGTCGACCTGCGGCTCGGAACCATGGCGGGTGGCACCTTCGTCGACGCGAGGCGGGACGTCGCCTTCGGCGGGGTGCCGCTGTTCAACGAGATCGAGCGCTCCCACAACGCCGGCTACACGGTGCAGACCTTCGGCGAGGTCGGCTACCGCATCCCGGCCGGCGCGGTCGTGCTCGAGCCGATCGCGGGGGCGGCCTACCTGCACAGCCACCAGGACGGCTTCACCGAGAAGGGCGGCGTCGCGGCGCTGACGGTCTCGGCCCAGGACACTGATCTCGGCACGACGACGCTCGGCGTCCGGGCCGAGGCGCAGCCCTTCAAGGACCTGCCGATCGTGGCGCATGCCCTGCTCGGCTGGCAGCACGCGATCGGCGACGTCTCGCCCGCCACCACGCTCGCCTTCGCGTCGGCACCCCTCGACACCTTCTCGGTGACCGGCGCGCCCATCGACCGCGATGCGCTCGCCGCGGAGGCCGCGCTCGACTATCGCGTGTCGGCGCTGCTCGATGTCGGCCTGACCTATGTCGGGCAGGTCGGCGCCACGGCCGCGGACCACTCGGTCAAGGGCCGGATCGAATACCGGTTCTGAGCGGGCCTCCGCGGCGCCGCGGGCCGTTCGCCGCCGTCCTGGCGCTCGCCACGGCCTTGGTGGTCGCCGCCGGTGCGGTGTCCGCCCCGGAGACCTCGCTCGCGCTTGCCTTCGGGGCTCCGCGGCTCGAGGGCGTCGGCGCCGGGCTTCGCGGCACGGACGGCGAGCGCGACGGGCTCGACCCCTACCTGTTCGACGGCGGCCCGGGATGGCCCGCCCTCCGCTTCCAGGCGAGGGCTCCGCTCGACTGGACCAGCGCCGCGGCGCTCGTGGTCCCGGTGCGGAACCCGGCCGACACGCCCTTCGTGCTGCTGGTCCGCCTCGACGACAGTCTTGGGGCCGACGGCGGCGACCGCTCCCTCACGGGCCTTGCGACCCTCGCCCCGCACCAGCGGGCCACGGTGGTGCTGCCGCTCGGCGCCGCCCCGCCCGGCATGCGGGGGCGGCCGCCGAGCGGCCTTGCGCCCCGCGCCGGCGACCTCGTCATGCCGGACGTGCGGGGGACGGTCGACCTGCGCCACGTCGTGGCCATGCACCTGTCGGGCATGCCCGGGGCGGGCGACCGCACGCTGCTGATCGGCACCCCGATGCTGCGCCAGGGCGGGACCGACGGGCCGCCCTCGGCCGATGGCCCGATCGCGGACGGGTTCGGGCAGGCGATCCACGGCGCCTGGCCGGAGAAGGTGCTGGACGAGGCCGATCTCGCCCGCAAGCTCGACCGGGCCACGGACGAGGTCCGCCGCCTCGCCGCGGCCGCGCCCCGCGGTGCCGGCCGCTGGGGCGGCGTCGCCGGACCGGCGCAGGCCGCGACCGGCTTCTTCCGTACCGCGCAGGCCGCCGGCGGCCGCTGGATGCTGGTGACGCCCGACGGCCATCCCTTCTTCTCGCTCGGCGTCGATGCCGTCGCCTCCGCCAACCCGACGATCGTGGCGGGACGGGAGGCGCTCTTCGCGGGCCTCCCCCGGCCCGGCGATCCCCTGTCGCGCTTCTACGGGCTGGACGAGGGACGCCGCACCTTCGACATCGGGGGCGCCAACCTCGCGCGAGGCCTCGGCCCCGACTGGCGCAGCCGGTGGCCGGCCGGGACAGCGGAGCGCCTGCAGGCCTGGGGCTTCAACACGCTCGGCACCTGGAGCGAGGCCGCGCTGGCGCCCGCGCTGCCGCATGTGGCCTTCACCGACGTCGAGGGCGCCTCGGCGGCCGTTCCCATGGGCGGGCGCAGCCTGCCCGACCCGTTCGATCCGCGCTTTGCCGCCGTCGCCGACGAGGTCGCGGCCGTCATGGCGGCGGCCGGGCGGGGCGATGCCGGGCTCAT
>CAXUMV010000532.1:0-292 GCA_964252065.1 uncultured Lichenihabitans sp. | reverse complement strand
TCATCGGCTACTTCTCCGGCAACGAGCTGCCCTGGGGCGAGGCCGACCGACCGGCCGAGGGCCTCGCGGCCCATGTGCTGCGGCTGGAGCCCGCGAGCCCGGCCCGCCAGGCGCTGGTCGGGGACCTCCAGGCCCGCTATCGGACCCCTGCCGCGTGGAGCGAAGCCTGGGGCCTTCCCCGGCCCGACGGATGGGACGCGCCCGTGACGGTCCCGGCGGCCCCGACCGCGGCGGCCCTCGCCGACATGGCCGATCAGCGTCGCGGCGGCGTCGCCTAAGGCGAACACATCGG
>CAXUMV010000531.1:1709-2384 GCA_964252065.1 uncultured Lichenihabitans sp. | reverse complement strand
ATCGCGTCGTCGACCAGGATGCCGGTCACCAGCGTGATGGCGAGCAGGCTGACGACGTTGAGCGAGAAGCCGAGCATCCCCATGACCCAGAAGGTCGGGATGGCCGACAGCGGCAGCGCCACGGCCGAGACCAGCGTCGCCCGCATGTCGCGCAGGAAGATGAACACGACCACGATGGCGAGCACCGCCCCCTCGATGAGCGTCTCCATGGCCGAATGGTAGTTGCCGAGCGTATAGGCGACCTGCGTGTCGACCTTGGCGAGGGTGTAGTCGGGATGCTCGCGCCGGAGCTGCTCGATCTTCTGCTCGACGAGCTCGGCCACGGTCGCATCGCTCGCGCCCTTGGCGCGGGTGACCCCCATGGTGACCACGGGCTGGCCGTCGAGCCGGGCGAAGATGCGCTGCTCGGCGGCGCCGTCCGTCACGGTGCCGAGCTCGTCCAGCCGCGCCTTGCGGCCGCCCGGCAGGGCGATGGGAAGGGCCGCAAGGTCGGCGAGGCTGCGCTTGCCCGCGAGCGTGCGGATGGCCTGCTCCTGGCCCGACAGCTCGCCCCGCCCGCCCGCCAGATCGACGTTGGTGGCGCGCAGCTGGGCGTTGACGCTGGCGGCCGTGATGCCGAGCGACAGGAGCCTCGCCGGGCTGAGCGCGCCCCGGACCTCGCGGTCGACGCCGCCT
>CAXUMV010000531.1:0-1699 GCA_964252065.1 uncultured Lichenihabitans sp. | reverse complement strand
CGCACGACCGTGTCGTCGACGAACCAGGAGATGTCCTCGACCGAGCGGTCCTTCGCGGAGGCTGCATAGGTCTCGATCGGCAGGCCCTCGATGTCGATCCGCTGGACGATGGGCTCGTCGATGGTGCGCGGCAGGTCGGCCCGGACCTTGGCGATCTCGTCCTTGACGTCGTTCAGCGCGCGGTCGGTGTTCACCCCGATGTTGAACTGAATGGTGGTGACCGAGGCCCCGTCCGAGAGGGCCGAGTTGATGTGCCAGACCCCGTTGACGCCCGCGATGGCGTCCTCGACCTTCTTGGTGACCTGCGTCTCGAGCTCGGAGGGCGCGGCCCCCGACTGGGTCACCTGCACCTGCACGATCGGGATGTCGATGTTGGGGAAGCGGGTGATCGGCAGGCCGCGGAAGCTCACGATGCCGAGGATGACCAGCACCAGGAACAGGACGCTGGCCGGCATCGGGTTGCGGATCGACCAGGCGGAGACGTTGATCCTCATCGTTGCGCCTCCTCGGTCACCGCGGCGGGACGCACGGCGTCGCCCTCGCGCAGAAAGGCCGCCGCCCGGGCCACCACGGTCTCGCCCGCCGCGAGCCCGCCCGTGACCTCGACGGTCTTGCGGTCGACCAGCCCCGTCTCGATCTCGCGCAGGGCGACGCGGCCCTCGACCACCACCTCGACCGCCTTCCTGCCGTTCCGGCTGGTGAGGGCGGAGGCCGGGATGCCGATGCTCTGCCGGCGGGCGATCTCGACGGTGGCGACCGCGAAGGAGCCGATCCGGGCCGGGGCGCCCTGCGGCAGCGCGATCCGGACGCGGCCGAGGCGCGTCGCCTTGTCGACCTCCGCCGAGATCAGCCGCACCGACCCCTCCACCTTGTCCTCGGAGCCCTGCAGGGTGATCCTGGCCCGCATGCCGGTGCGCACGCGCGCCAGGACATCGTCGGGGGCCTCGGCATCGAGGTCGATCGCCCCGCCCGCGATGATCCGGAACAGGGGGTCGGCGCCGTTCATGGCGAGGCCGCCGAGCCGCGCCGTGCGGCGGCTGACGATCCCCTCGACCGGGGCCCGGACCTCGGTGCGGGCGATGCGCACCTCGAGCTCCCGGCGCTGGGCCTGCTGGCTGGCCTTGTCGGCGATCGCGACCGCAAGGCCGCTCCGGGCGGCGGCGAGCTGCGCCTCCCCGGTCCGCGAGGCGGCCAGGCGCTGGTCGAAGGTCGACTGGGACATCACGCCGGCCTGCATCTGCCGCGCGCGGTCGAGCTCGGCGGCGGCCTGTGTGCTGGCCGCCTCGTATTGCGTGATCTGGCTCCTCGCCTGCGCGACCGAGGCATCGGCGCGGGCGAGGGTCGCGTCGCTCGCGGCCAGGAGCGCGTCGAGCTGGCTGCGGTCGAGGCGGGCCAGCACCTGGCCCTTGGACACCGTGTCGCCGTCCTCGGCCAGGACCTCCGTGATGCGCAGGCCGTCGATCTGCGGGCCGACCAGGGCTTCGTCGCGCGCGACCAGCGACCCCGACACGTAGAGCTGGTCCCGGAACTCGCGTTCGGCCGCCCGCACCACCGTGACGGCGGGCGGCAGCGCGGTCGCGGGCGGCGCCGCGGCCGCGACCGCGTCCGGGGCCCCGAACAGGCGGTCGCCGAGCGGCGCGAGCCCGACCCGCTGCATCGCCTGGCGCAGCGGTGGCCGGACCGGCGGATAGGCCAGCCC
>CAXUMV010000530.1:0-2385 GCA_964252065.1 uncultured Lichenihabitans sp. | reverse complement strand
GGTGCGCGCCTCCTTCCAGATGCGCGAGTTCGAGGAGCGCTTTGTCACGCTCGGGCTGCCCTACCGGGTGATCGGCGGCCCGCGCTTCTACGAGCGGCTCGAGATCCGCGACGCGCTGGCCTATCTGCGCTGCGTCGCCCAGCCGGCCGACGATCTCGCCTTCGAGCGCATCGTCAACACGCCCAAGCGGGGCCTGGGGGACACCACGATCCAGCTGCTGCACGACTACGGCCGCCGGGAGGGCGTGGCGCTCATGCAGGCGGCGCGCGTGCTCAGCGAGACCGACGAGCTGAAGCCCAGGCAGCGCCAGACCCTGCGGGCCCTGGTGGCCGACTTCGACCGCTGGGCCGGCCGGATCGACACGCTGGCCCATCCGCGCCTGGCCGAGGTGATCCTGGAGGAGTCGGGCTACACCGACATGTGGACGCGCGACCGCACCGCCGACGCCGCGGGACGGCTCGAGAACCTCAAGGAGCTCGTCCGCTCCATGGAGGGGTTCGAAAGCCTGGCGGCGTTCCTCGAGCACATCTCGCTCGTCATGGAGGCGGACAGCCAGGAGGGGGAGGCGCGCGTCTCCATCATGACCCTGCACGGGGCCAAGGGCCTCGAGTTCGAGACGGTGTTCCTGCCGGGCTGGGAGGAGGGGCTGTTCCCCCACCAGCGCTCGCTCGACGAGAACGGGCAGGCGGGGCTCGAGGAGGAGCGGCGGCTCGCCTATGTCGGCATCACCCGGGCCAAGCGCCGGGCGAAGATCTTCTTCGCCACCAACCGGCGCATCCACGGCTCCTGGCAGAGCACGATCCCCTCGCGCTTCGTCGACGAGTTGCCCGAGGACCATGTCGAGGTGACCGAGGGGGCGAGAGCCACCCGCTACGGGGGCTACGGCCGCTCGCGATTCGATTCCATGACGGCCTTCTCGTCCGCCTACGACACGCCCGGCTGGCAGCGGGCGCAGCGCGGCACCCAGGCGCCCGGCTTCCGCGAAGGGCGCCACCCCCCGCGCGAGATCGAAGGCGAGCTCGTCGCCAAGTCCTCCGTCGCCTCGGGCTATGCGCCCGGCGCCCGGGTGTTCCACCAGAAGTTCGGCGGGGGCCGCATCGCCTCGGTCGACGGCAACAAGCTGACCGTCGACTTCGACCATGCCGGCCGCAAGATGGTGCTGGAAAGCTTCGTCAGGGCCGCGTGACGGGCACACCGTCGCCTAAGGTGCTATAGCGCTGCGCGCCTCGCAATGACGGGAGGCTTAGGCCTCGGCAGCCCCGTCCTCGAGCCGCCGGAGCCTCAGGCGTGGCTCGGAGGCAAGCATGACGAGGTCGGGGCTGAAGTAGGGATCGGTCTCCGCCATCCGGCCCCAGCGCTGCTTGAAGATGCGGCTCTCGCGGTCGAAGCGGGCGCGCTGCTCGTCCGTGAGGTCGTGGCCGCGCGTCGCGAGCTCGACGTGATAGAGCAGGGCATGCGGGGTCCACAGGACCCTGTAGCCGGCGGCCCGCACCCGCAGGCAGAGGTCCGTATCGCTCCAGGTGATCCGAAGCTCGCCCTGTTCGAGCCCGCCGACCTCCTCGAACACGCTGCGGCGGATGGCCAGGCACGCCCCGGTGACGGCGGCAACGCTCCGCACGATCCTGAGCTGGTCGAGGTAGCCCGGCGCCACCCCGTCGGCATAGCGCCACAGATGCACGCTGCCCAACTCGGGTTCCAGCCCCACGCCGGCATGCTGCACCCGGCGGTCGGGGTAGAGCAGCTTGGCCCCGACGATCCCGACGGACGGCCGCAGCGCCAGCGAGACCATCTCGCGCAGCCAGTCGGGCTCGATCACGTCCGTGTCGTTGTTGAGCAGCACCGCCACCTCGCCGCGCATGGCCGCGACCGCCCGGTTGTTCATCGCCGACCAGTTGAAGGGTTCGTCATCCGACAGGACGCGGACGCGCGGATCGGAAGCGGCTTCGCGCAGGAACCGGCGGGACCGGTCGTCCCGGCTCCCGTTGTCGACGACGATGACCTCGAGGCTGGGATACGCCGTGCGGTGCAGGACGCCCTCGAGACAGGGCCGCAGATAGTCGACCTGGTCCCGCGTCGGGATAATGATCGAGGCCAGCGGCGCAGGAGAGGGAACGGGATAGACGACACGGATGGGCTCGCTCCGGCCCGTGCCGTCGATGCGGCAGGCGGACCGCCCGGTGTCGTCAAGGTGGGACCGCACAATCGGCCGGCCGGCGGCCGGGGTGTCCAGGCCCGCGTCGGCAGCCTGCGGCCTGCGATGCACGAGGATCGCGCAGATATGGCCGATCCGGGCGGCAGGGACCGTGCGCGAGGCCCGGAGCAGGACGTCCCAGTCATGGTCCCCCTCGGCCAGCGCCCGGAACCCGCCCATCCGGCGCAGCACCT
>CAXUMV010000529.1:0-2389 GCA_964252065.1 uncultured Lichenihabitans sp. | reverse complement strand
GGCAGGTGCACGCGGTGCAGCGCCCAGACCAAGCTACCGATCCACCCGATCCCGGTCGCGCCGAAGGCGACGTTCACCGCCAGGATGGCGAAACGGTTCGGGTGCTGCCGTCGAAAGGCGACCCAGCTCGGGATCATGTAGATGAAGCCGGCGAACAGGTACAGGGCGCTGATCGACAGCATCTCCGCTTCGCCCTGGCTCATACGCCGAGCCGCCGGGAGAGCGCCTGCGCCTTCATGACCTCGAATTCGGTTTCGGTTAGGCTGCCGTTCGAGCGCAGCTGGGCCAGTCGCTCGACCTCAGCGATGGGGTCGCGAGGGGTTTGGGGGGCCGACTGAGCTAAATCGATGCCCGTGGCTGGCAAACCTGCCCTCGATGGTGCCGTCCCCGCCGGTGGCGGCCCAAAGCGGTTTGCACCAGGGGTGCCGGTTCCGTTGGCCATGAACAGCAGTACGATCCCGCCTACGACCGTCAGGCCGATGAGCGCCCACCAGCCGGTGCGGTCGAGGTCGTGCATGCGCCGGGCGGTGATCGCGAACGAGGGTAGCGCGTGCACCAGGAACACGAGTTGCGTAAACACGCCTACCGTTGCTGTGCCGAGACTGGCATCGACGACCACCGCGACGAGGGCGAGGATAAAGCAGCCGTTCGTGAAGTGCCAAAACTGCTCCCGTGACGCGCGGCCTCCAAAGACCGCATAGCTTCGCATCGCGGTCAGGTAATTGTTCATGGTTGTCCTCCGGCAGTGCTCGATGCTGAGCGAACTCTGAAAAAAGAATCGTCGGCTTGAATGGCCGTCAGCCTGGCCCTGGCCCGCTTCGGGCGACGGCGAGGCATGACCTATCCGCCCGACCGCGGCTGGACAGCACCGCCGCTTTCATGATCTCGAACTCAACCTCGCTCAGGCTGCCGCTCGAGCGTAGCTGGGCGAGACGCTCAAGCACGAGCGCGACGATGCAGATCGCGAGGTAGACGAGGTAGAACATCCAGAACTCCGAGCGCGAAGCCCGTTGCGTGGATGGATGAACTGTCGCATCGCGGTGACGTCGCCGGTCATCGTTTAAGAACCTCCCATTCGAAGCGATGATGTCTGGGCATAACGGTCCGACGTTGATCTGCCGGCACCCAAATTTAAGCACTTTATTGCCTGGTATATGGGGCGGCAAGCGGCGCGTTTTGGCGCCCCATGAAGGCTCGCGCTCTGGTCGGCTGGAATCTTCGACGCTTGCGTGTCGCCCGGCAGCTGTCCCAAGAGAGCCTCGGGCTCACAGCGGGGCTCGAGCCGTCGTACATTGGTCGCATCGAACGCGGGCGCGAGAACACAACGATTGAAACCCTGGAGGCGCTTGGAGGAGTCCTGGATGCGCCGCTCTCGGACTTCTTCGTACCGCCGGCCGAAGGTGTAGCTCTTCCGCCTTCGCTGAGGCCCGGGCGCAAGCGCCAAAATGACATCCCGCCGCGGTAACACAGCAAATCGAGCGCGACTTCGGGTCACGAGTCGGGGACCAACATGATCGTGAGCACCCGTCGCGTCACATCCGGGTTGGCTGCGTCAGGCGAGTGCATCGCGAGATCGAGGGCGTAGGTGTCGATCCGAAACAGGATCAGCCGACCCGCCACGTCGAGCAGCCCGCAGTCATGCTCGTCATAGGGGTCATTGTCGTCGTCGAAGGCATCGAAACCGGCTACGGCCGCCAGGATCGCGGCCTGCTGATCGGGCGGCAGCGCCGCGACACCAGCGGTGACCAGCACGCGCCCGCCCTCGCCGTAGCGCCGCAGGGTGTCGTTCAATTGTTGGACGCGCGCTTGGTGGTCCCGCTTACTTCCTCGAATTGAGGCGCGTCTGTTCATGTTCTGTTCTGCTGCCTGATCGAGCTTGCTCGGCATGATGGTCTCCGGGTGACTGGCCGACGATCGTGAGCTCACGCCTGGATGGCGTTGGGCGGCAGCAGCGCGAGCTGGTCACGGTGGCGGGCGAAAGGCGCTTGGTCCGGGTAGTCCCGCCAGATCAGAACGAAGACCTCGTCGGCATCGGCCTGTCGCGTGACGATTGCCTCGAACCAGCCCTCGCCGTCGCCCTCGGTCGCCAGCAACAGCGACTGGACCTTGATCGCGTCGCGATCGGCCGGCAGGTCGTAGATCGGCCCGGCGGGGGTCGACGGGGCGGGCTTGGCCGCGGCGGCTTGTGACGCTCGAAGCTCGGCAAGCTGCGTGGCCGTCACCCCGCCGGCGGCGCACAACTGGTCGAACAGGCCGCGGCCGACGAACGGCACGAAGGCCGAACCCGACGCGAACACTTTTCCCCTCGTCGCCTTGCTGGCGAGTTCGCGCAGTTGCTCGTCCTGTTCGACCTCGAGCACGCGATAGCCCGACAGGGCGGCGGCCCGAC
>CAXUMV010000528.1:1416-2402 GCA_964252065.1 uncultured Lichenihabitans sp. | reverse complement strand
CGAGGTCGAGAAGGGCCGTTTGCTCGAGCTGAAGGCGAAGGTCGAGGCCGGCCGCTTCGTCGATGCCGACGAGGTCAAGGTCGCCGCCTTCAACCGAGCCCGCATCGTGCGCGACGCGCTGCTCAACCTCGCCTCCCGGCTCTCGCCGCTGGTGGCGGCCGAGAGCGACGAGCGCGCCTGCTTCGACCTGATCGACCGCGAGGTCCGCCAGGCTCTCGACGAGCTTGCCGGCCCGATCTGACCGCAACCCTCATCATGTCGAGGCGGCCTTGTGGGTCCTGGTGCCTGCCACGTGCTGTCCCTCTGCTCCGGAGGCGGCGGACTCGACCTCGGCCTGCGAATGGCGGTCTCGGCTGCTCGCGTCGTCTGCCACGTGGAGATCGAAGCCTATGCCGCCGCCGTCCTGGCGGCGCGCATGGACGAGGGTCTCCTCCATCCGGCGCCTCTATGGTCGGATCTGCGAACCTTCGACGGCCGGCCTTGGCGTGGCCGCGTTCATTGCGTCGCTGCCGGTTATCCCTGCCAGCCCTTCTCGGTCGCCGGGAAACGGCGGGCCGAGGCCGACGAGCGACACCTCTGGCCGCACGTCGCCCGCGTCGTCGGGGAGGTCGAGCCCGACCTCGTCTTCCTGGAGAACGTCGCCCATCATCTCGCCCTCGGCTTTCCCGAGGTCGCCCGAGACCTGGTCGGCCTTCGCTACCGGCTTGCGGCGGGACTGTTCACGGCGGCTGAGGTCGGCGCGCCTCACAGGCGACAGCGCCTCTTCATCCTTGCCGAACGGCTGGCCGACCCCGACGACGGAGAACTTCCGCTCGCGCGGCGGCGACCGGCGGGACGAGGCGGGGCTCGACCGGATGGCGAAGCTCTGGCCGACGCCGGCTGCTTCCCTGCCGCAGGATGGCGAGAGCCCGGCGACGTTCCTGGTCCGCCGCGAGCAGCTCAGGGCGAAGGGCGTCAACGGCAACGGCTGCGGCACCCCGCTCGCG
>CAXUMV010000528.1:0-1406 GCA_964252065.1 uncultured Lichenihabitans sp. | reverse complement strand
TCGACCGCCACGCCGGTGAACCGCCTGCTTGGCCGCCAGGTCCTGACGACCGGGACGGCTGGCGACGATGGCTCGAGCGAGAGCCGGGCACTGAACCCGCGCTTCGTCGAGGCGCTCATGGGCTGGCCGCCGGGATGGTCGGAGGCGCACCCACGAACACCGACCGGATCGAGCGATTGCGCCTCCTCGGCAACGGCGTGGTGCCGCTGGTGGCGGCGCATGCATTCCGGGCTCTTCGCGCTCGGCTCGACGCCGATGCCGGACGCCGTCCCGGCTGACCTTTTCGCGACGACGGCCTGAGGCCGTCGCACGGCTCGCAGCCGACGCCCGGCCCGACAGGGGCCGCTTTTTCGCACCGCAGGAGCACAGCATGGAACGGGCAGCGTGGCATCGCGAGGCACTGGCCGACCTCGGCATCCGCGAGACGCCGGGACCGGCGAACGATCCCCGCGTCATGAAGCTGTTCCGCGACGGCGGCTTCGGCTGGGTGAAGGACGAGACGACGCCCTGGTGCGCGATCGGCCTGAACGGCTGGCTCGCCCGCGCCGGCGTGCCGGGCACCTCCCGCCCGAACGCCCGCTCCTTCCTCGAGTGGGGCATCCGCCTGGCAGCGCCTGTGCCGGGCTGCATCGTGGTGATCGCCCGCCCACCCGTACCCTGGCAGGGGCACGTCGGGATCTACGAGGGCGAGGACGACACCCACGTCCGGCTGCTCGGCGCCAACCAGAACGATGGGGTGGCTCGCGGCTGGTTCCCGAAGAGCCGGCTCATTCGCGCCGATGGCCGGCTCGTCTCCTACCGCTGGCCCAAGGGCATCCCGGTGCCGGCCGGCGCTGGCCCGGTCCGGCTCGCGCGAAAGGCCGGCACGCCCGAGACGCGCGCCGCCTGAATCTTTCCGCCTCACACCGCAGGAGCACCATCATGCTGACCGACACCAAATCCATCTTTGCCTCGAAGGGCGTCTGGGGCGGCGCGATCGCCGTGCTGGCGGCGCTCGCCGGCCTGTTCGGCTACGCGATCTCGCCCGAGCAGCAGGCGCAGATCGTCGAGACGGCCGCGCTGGTCGCCTCCGGCGTCGGCGGCCTCGTTTCGCTCTGGGGCCGCATCGCCGCGACCCGCCGTATCGGCTGACGCACAGCGTCCGCCGTGTCCTGGCTCGGTCTCGCCCGGGCGCTCGTCTCGCTCGCGCTGGCGATCGCCGAGCAGGTCCGCAATCGCGGGCTGGTCGAGGCCGGGCGCGCGGCCGAGGTCGCCGACTCGTTGAAGGCTGCCCATGACCGGATCGACGAGGCGCTGGCTGCTCGTCGCGCTGCTCGCGCTCGCGATGCCGACCCTGGCCGGTTGCGCGACGACGACGGCCACCGGCGGCAGGACTGACGTGTCCTGCGCCGCCTTCGAACCGCTCC
>CAXUMV010000527.1:0-2403 GCA_964252065.1 uncultured Lichenihabitans sp. | reverse complement strand
TCGGGACGTAGGCCTCGGGCTGGTAGTAGTCGTAGTAGGAGACGAAGTACTCGACCGCGTTGTCGGGGAAGAAGCTCTTGAACTCGCCGTAGAGCTGGGCGGCCAGCGTCTTGTTGGGCGCCAGGATCAGCGCGGGGCGGTTGGTGCGGGCGATCACCTGCGCCATGGTGAAGGTCTTGCCCGAGCCCGTGACGCCGAGCAGCACCTGGTCGCGCTCGCTTCCCTGCACGCCCTCGACCAGCTCGCGGATGGCGGTCGGCTGGTCACCCTTGGGCTCGTACTCGGAGGAGAGCTTGAACGTGATGCCGCCCTCGCTCTTCTCGGGGCGGGCGGGGCGGTGCGGCGTCCAGGGCAAGCCGGCGATGCGGGGGTCGCCGGTCTCGAGCAGCTTCTGCAGCACCTCGGCCGTGGCGGCGGCGCCGCTCGGCATGCGGGGCCCGGCCTCGTCGCGCCGCTCCAGCGGACCGGCGCGGCGTTTGGCGCCGCTGTCGAACGGCGCCTGCGGGGCTTCCTCGAACCCCTTGCGGCGGTCGTTGAGGGCCGGGTTCAGCAGGGCCGCGAGATGCTCGTCCAGCGGCGCCAGATCCGGGCGGGAGGCCTTGGCGCGCGCCGAGCGCGGCGGGGTGTTGGGCTTGGGCATCCGCCCAATATGGACCCGCGGACCCCGCGCCGGAAGGGCTTGCCCCCGCTGTTCACAACCCCCGCAGCAGAACCCCGGCCAGCAGCACCGCATAAGCGGCCAGCACCACGGCGAACCGGTGCACCCGCACGGCGGCCAGCGCGGCCGGCAGGTGCGCGGTCATCGACAGCAGTGCCAGGCCGACGAGGACCAGCGAGACCGCGAGGGTGAGAAGGCGCGGGGCCGAGACCCATCCGCCGCGCCGGGGAGGAAACGCCATGCCGCCGGCCCTCAGGCCGCGTGAGAGGCGGCCGGGTCGCCCGACAGGATCGACAGGATGGTGGCGGGGTCGCGGGCGAAGCGCAGCTCCGCCGTG
Organism: uncultured Lichenihabitans sp.; assembly: GCA_964252065.1. Lineage (GTDB taxonomy): Bacteria > Pseudomonadota > Alphaproteobacteria > Rhizobiales > Beijerinckiaceae > Lichenihabitans. The sequence continues at coordinate 1,408 of CAXUMV010000527.1, read as the reverse complement.
ACCGCGGGGTCCCGCAGCACGCGGGCGATGCTGGCGAGGGCCTTGAGGTGGTCGGCGCCCGCCGTCTCGGGGGCGACCAGCAGGAAGGCGATGTCGACCGGCTCGCCGTCGACCGCATCGAAGGCGACGGGCCGCTCCAGCCGCGCGAAGACCCCGAAAATCTTGAGGCAGCCGGCCAGCTTGCCGTGGGGGATCGCGATGCCCCGCCCTACCCCGGTGGAGCCGAGCCGTTCGCGCTGGAGCACCGCATCGAACACCGCACGGGGCGGCAGGCCGGACACCTCGCCCGCGCGCTCGCTGAGATCCTGCAGCAGCGCCTTCTTGTGCGGCGCGCGCAGGGAGGGAAGGATCGCCTCCGCCGATAACAGATCGTTCAACGCCATGAGCGGATGTGACCTACTCCGAACCATCGCCGTGCGAGCGAGAACCGTGCCAGCGCCGCGTCGCCAATGGGTGAAAGCCTCGATAAGCGCCCGTGCGCGGCGCCTGCCTCATCCTTCCGCAATGGTGGATGGATCGATCCATCCGATATGCCCGTCCGGCCGCCGGTAGACCACGCTGACATGGCCGTTGCCGGCATGGCGGAACACCAGCACCGGGGCGCCGGACAGGTCGAGCTCGGCCACGGCTTCGGCGATCGACAGGTGCCGGACCGGCGCCTTGGTTTCGGCCACGACCACGGGGGTGAAATCGGCGGCCTCCTCCTCGCCCGCGGGCGCCTCGAGAACATAGCTCGCCATCATCTCGGTGCCGCCCGGGCCGCCGTCCACGGCCGGCGCCGCGGCATGATGGCCCTTGAGGCGCTGCTTGTAGCGGCGCAGCCGCGTCTCGATGCGATGATTCGCCTGGTCGAAGCTGGCATAGGGCTCCTGCGCCCGGCCCTCGGCATGCAGCGTCATGCCGGACGCCAGATGCAGCAGCATCTCGCAGCGGAACCCGGACCCCTCCGGCTCGACGGTCACGTGGCCGTCGAGCGCGCCTCCCGCGTAGCGCTGCACCAGGGCGGCCGTGCGCGTCCGCGCATGGTCCTGAAGGGCTTCGCCGATCTGCAGGTTCTTTCCCGACACGCGGAGCGACATGACCGTGCGACCTCCAGCAGCCATCAGGGCCCGTGGCCGCAGGGGTAGAAGCGGCGCGGGGCGAAGTCAAATGGCCGCCAAATCCATTGCGTTGCCGGCGGGCCGCCCTTATGGTCTCCACACTCCCTTCATCCGTTTGACCTCGAGGCAGTGCCTCCGCTCGGACCGGGGCGTTCGCGGGCAATCCTCCTGAAGGTGGCGAACGGCCGGGCCCGCGGCGAACCCCGAAGCACCGCCCAAAAGGACCCCTGCCATGAATAATGCCGCCCCGCTCATGCCGAAGGCGACCGCCGTCTGGCTGGTCGAGAACACCTCGCTGGCCTTCGAGC
>CAXUMV010000526.1:0-2407 GCA_964252065.1 uncultured Lichenihabitans sp. | reverse complement strand
GCCTGGGCACGTCGCTGGGCGGCAATGGCGGCATCAGCGCCGGGGTGGGCGCTTCGCTTGGCGGGGGCAACGGCGTCAGCGCTGGACTGGGCACGTCGCTGGGCGGCAATGGCGGCATCAGTACCGGGGTGGGCGCCTCGCTTGGCGGGGGCAACGGCGTCAGCGCGGGTCTGGGCACGTCGTTGGGCGGGAACGGCGGCTTGAACGCGGGCCTCGGCACCTCGCTCGGCGGCACGGGCGGACTTGGGGCCGGCGTGAGTGCCTCGCTCGGCGGCGACAATGGGCTGGGGCTCGGCATCGGCGGCCGCAGCGTTCCGGTCGGCGGGGTCCCGGGCACGAACGCGACGCGCAACCTGTCGAACGACGCGGGTCTCGGCCAGACCCCGGAGAACGACGACGACATGGCCTTCGACGACGGCAACATCACCGCGAACGGCCAGTATGTCGCCACCTTTGATGGCGCGGACGCGTCCGACGAGATGGGCCTCAGAGACCGCTCGCTGTCCGAGCCGACGCGCTATCGCACCTGCCAGACCCGGCGCTGCCAGGCGCTGCGCCATCACGCGGCGCGGCACCGGCACGGGACGCCGCACCTCGCCACCGTCGGCCGCCGCGTCGAGTAGAGGCACCCCGACGGGCCGGGTCATCATGGCCCGGCCCGGTCGGTGGAGGCGCGCGCTTGCGAAAACCATCCAGCTCAGCGCGCTGAACGCGAGCCGCCGCATGCCGGTGGCCCTCGACCGGACGACGCGCCCCGACGTGCTCTTCCGGTCTCACCTGCACGATCTGAACAAGAGAAGATCGATGCAAAGCAAGTTCCTGCTCGCGCCGACGCATGTCGGCACCTACAAGGGTCGGGCGTCCGGCACGTCACGGCGATGAGGCTTGGTGTTCCCGCTCGAGGATGGGGGACGCCGGGCCGATCGCCGGGTCATGAGCGGGGCGCGACGACAGGCCCATCAATGGGCCGGATGAGGGAGGACAGCATGGGTCCAAGTGCAAAGCTGCGGCTCGTCGGCATCGGCGTCGCCGGCGTGGTGTTCGGCCTTGCGGCGCAGGCGGCCGAGAAGCCCAAGATCCTGGTCATCTATCCCTATCTGGGGGACCAGTCCTTCGTGCGCATGCACAAGGCCTCCGAGGTCGAGGCCGCGAAGTTCCCCGAGGTGCAGATCGACATCGTGGCGGGCCCCGACCGGACCAACGCCACCTATTTCATCAACGCGATCGAGAAGGGCGTCACCCAGGGCTACAACGTCATCGCCATCAACCATGGCGGGGCCGCGGCGCAGCTCTACCCCGCCCTCAACAAGGCGACGGCCGAAGGCATCAAGGTGGTCGGCTTCGACACGGGCCTGCCCGAGCTGAAAGGCCATGCCTCGGACGTGCTCTACGACGTCGCGGGCGCATCGGCGAAGGCGGGCGAGCTCTTCGCCGGGATCGTGCCGGCCGGCGCCAAGATCGGTATCATCCGCTGCCTGCTCGGCAACCCCGACACCGACGCCTTCATCAACGGCTTCAAGAAGGCGACGGAGGCCAGCCACTACCAGGTCGTGACCGACGCCGATGCCAAATGCGATCCGGCGAGCGCCCGCACCATCACCGAGAACATGCTGACCGCGACCCCGGACCTCGGCGGCCTGTTCAACGTCTTCGACGTCTCGGCGCAGGGCTCGCTGCAGGCGCTCAAGGCATCCGGCAGCAGCGTGCCGATGGGATCGATCGGCGGGCAGCTCTACGGCGCCGAAGCCGTGGCGGCCGGCACCAACTGGAAGTTCACCGTGCCCTATCCCTTCGAGGCGATCGGCACCTTCGCGGTCGACACCGCCGTCAAGGTCGCCAAGGGCGAGCCGGTCCAGCCGACCACCGTCGTGCCGGTCGCTGTGCCGCTGAACCCCTCGAACGCCAGCGCCTATGCGTCCGACCTGAAGGCGCGGCTCAGCGCCAAATAGAGGGGACCGGACGGAACGACGCCATGCTCGAGGAGACCACCGGCAAGGCCCCGGAGGCGCCTGGCGGCGAAGCGGCGCGCCGCGACCCGGCGGAGGCGAGGAACTCCCTCGCCCTCACGCTCGGGCTGCGGCTGCTGCGCACCGGGCCGGCCTTCATCCTCGTCGCGCTGATCGTGTCGATGAGCCTTCTCAACAAGTACTTCCTGACGCTCCACAACCTCCAGAACCTGCTGACGCAGACCACGATGGTGGCCGCGCTCGCGCTCGGGCAGCTGCTCGTCATCGTGGTCCGCGGCGTGGACGTCTCGGTGGGGAGCATCGTCGGCCTGACGGTGGTGATCTCCGGGCTCGCCATGGAAGCGGGCTACGCGAACGGGCTGCTGCATGCCGTGATCTTCGTCGGGGTCGGCGCGCTGTTCGGCGCCTTCAACGGCCTCGTGATCGTCAAGGGCGGCATC
>CAXUMV010000525.1:0-2436 GCA_964252065.1 uncultured Lichenihabitans sp. | reverse complement strand
GCTGGTGTTCTCGCCTCGGTTCTCCTGCTGGTCACCCTGCAAACCGGGCTGCTGCAATTCAACGTCAACGCGATATGGCAGGTCGGCATCATCGGGGGCCTGCTGATCGCGGTTCTTCTGATCGACCGATGGTCCAGTTTGCGGGCATGGAGGCCTTGAGGCCAACGCGGGCAAAACTCTGGAAAGGGATGTGGACAAGATTCGACCAATCGTCGACGAGGGAGGCGAGGACACCGAGGAACAGCGTCTTCTTACCAGCCGCCCGATGACGTCCTCGTCCGGCGCCAGGGCCAAGGACAAGGGCCGCCAGCGCGAGATAGAGGGCGCTCGGCACGTCTGCGAGCCACTTCACCTCTTCCGATCGAAGCCTCACAAAAACTATGCTTGTCTAAACGTCATGACGTTGTATCATATGTCACGCATGGATCTGCTGAGCCCAGAGCCCTTCAACAATGCGGAATCCAGGCAAATCACACTGTTGTGTCCGGCCGCTCCACGCATGTTCCTCGTGCAGCTGACACCGACCTCCCAGGAGGGGTGAAATTGTGACAACGGCCTTGTTTGTCGGGGATATCACCCTCGACCTCACGATGCAGGTCGATCACGTGCCCGCGCCGGACGAGAAAGTTCACGTCAAAGGCTCATGCGAAACGGTCGGTGGCGTGATCGCCAATGCGTCGGTCGCCTGTGCTCGCTCCGGGACAGCGGCTCGCGTCTTTGTCCAGATCGGTACCGACGCTGCCGCTATGCAAGCGACGACCGGGCTGCGGGCTCAAGGCGTCGATGTCGAGACTGTTGTCGCCGAGGGAGGGACTGCCCGGGTCGTGATCCTGATCGAGCCGCACGGCGAGAAGCGTCTTCTGCTCGACCCGGGTGTGTCGCTCTATCCGGGCGAGGCGGCCGTGGCCGACCTCGATTTTTCCGGCGTCGGCTGGGTGCATACGGCGGTCTACGGCCCCGCAGCGTTTCCGCTGGTCCGACGATGTCGTCGGGCCAGCATTCCCTGGTCCCTCGATCTCGAGCCCGCGACCTTCCCGGACGGGCTCGATGCGCTGGCCATCCTTCTTCCCGGTGCCCTGGTCTTCTGCAACGACCGCGCCGCTGCGGCGATCGGCCTCGACGCCGAAGCCCAGCTCGTGGAGCGCGGCGTCGCCGCCGTGATCCGCACGCGCGGCCCCTTGGGCGCGCAGTTGATCACTCGATCCGGGATGGCGAGCGTCGCTGCTCCCGATCTCGGCCGCGTGATCGATACGACCGGCGCAGGCGATTGCCTGGCCGGTTGGTTCATCGGCGCCCGTCTTGCGGGCCGATCGATGGAGGCGGCGCTCCAGGCCGCCGTCACGGCTGCTACGCTGAGCTGCCAGTTGCCGGGCGCCCAAACATCCTACCCCACCGCGGTGGACGTCGATCGGCTTCTGGCCGTTGCACCGCACTTTCCCGCTCACGAGGCTCCATGACCGCCCCCCAGGTTCTTCCAAAAAAGCCCGACGCGCTGAAGACGTTCTTCCCGGTCAGCAAGCCGGTGATCGGCGTCATACACCTCAGGCCTCTGCCGGGTGCGCCGCGCTATGAAGGCGAACCCGTGAGAGATGTTTATGCGGCCGCAGCCACGGATGCGCGGACGCTCGCCACCGGCGGGATCGACGGCATCATCGTCGAGAATGCCGGCGACCTGCCGTTTTCACGGCCGGGCGATATCGGGCCGGAGACTGTGGCGGCCCTCACGGCCGCCTGCCTCGAGGTGCGTGGCGCCGTCGACATTCCGATCGGCATCACCTGCGTGGCGAATGGAGCCATCCCGGCGCTCGCGGTCGCCAAGGCGGTTGGGGCGCGCTGGGTGCGGGTCAACCAGTGGGTCAACGCCTATGTGGCCAACGAGGGCTTCCTCAACGGCCCGGCGCCCGAGGCGATGCGCTATCGCGCGGCCATCGGGGCCAAGGACGTCGCGATCTTCGCCGACGTCCATGTGAAGTTCGGCGCCCATGCGATCACGGCCGACCGCAGCATCACCGAACAGGCGACCGACGCCGAGTGGTTCGACGCCGACGTGCTGATCGCCACCGGCACGCGGACGGGCTCGCCGACCGAGCCGCGCGAGGTCGACGAGGTACGCCGCGGCACCAACCTGCCGGTGATCGTCGGATCGGGTCTTGCACCCGAACAGGTGCCGGCTCTCTTCGCGGTCGCCGATGGCGCCATCATCGGCCAGTGGTTGAAGCAGGATGGTCGCTGGTGGAACCCGGTCGATCCGCGCCGCGTGGAAGCGCTGATGAACGCCGTCGCCAAGACGAGGGGCCGATGACCCTTCTGACCGGCGAGACCGACGTCTTCTCGGCCGCCGCTGCCTCGCAAGGCTGCGCCGTCATGTTCCTGGCCAAGCGACAGGGCGAGGAGCCCGATGCCTGCGAGGCCGAGCGGGCCGGCGTCGAGGCCGTG
>CAXUMV010000524.1:0-2468 GCA_964252065.1 uncultured Lichenihabitans sp. | reverse complement strand
GCCCGACCCCGTGGTCTTCATCGAGCACAAGGCCCTCTACACCAAAAAGGAGGAGGCCGACCTCGCCCGGACGCCAGCGCCCTGGGGCAAGGCGCTGGTGCGCCGCGCGGGGCGCGACGTCACCATTGTGACCTACTCGCGCATGGTGCATGTCGCGCTCGAGGCCGCCGCCGCCCTGCGGGAGCGGGGCATCGAGGCCGAGGTGATCGACCTCCGGACGCTGAACCCCCTCGACATGGACACGGTGATTGCCTCCGTGAACCGCACCGGCCGGGCCGTGGCGCTGAGCGAAGGCACGCTGACCGCCGGCGTCGCGGCCGAGCTCGCCGCGCGCATCACCGAGGAGTGCTTCGACTACCTCGAGGACCCCGTGCTGCGCATCGCCGGGGAGGACATCCCGATCCCGGTCTCGCCGGCGCTCGAGGCGGGCGCCATCCCCTCGGCCGGGCTGATCGTCGACACCATCGCGCGGATGGTCGGCCGATGACCACGGTGCTCACCCTGCCCCGCATGGGCGAGACCATGGAGAGCGGGCGGATCGCGGCGTGGCTGAAGCAGCCGGGCGACGCCTTCAAGCGCGGCGAGACGATTCTGGAGATCGAGACCGACAAGGTCACGGTCGAGATGCCGGCGCTCGACGACGGGCGGCTCGTCGAGATCCTGGCCGCCGAGGGCAGCGAGGTCGCGGTAGGCGCAGCCATCGGCCGCTACGACCAGGCCCAGCCCGCCGCGGCGCCGACGGCCGCTCCGCCCACGGCGGCCGCCGCGGTGGCTCTCGTCCTGCCCCGCATGGGCGAGACCATGGAGGAAGGCCGCGTGGTCGCCTGGCTCAGGCAGCCCGGCCAGTCGTTCAAGCGCGGCGACGTCATCGTGGAGATCGAGACCGACAAGACGACCGTCGAGGTGCCGGCGCTCGACGACGGGCAGCTCATCGACATCGTGGCGGAGGCCGGCACGTCGGTCGCGGTCGGCGAGCCGATCGGCCACTACGCGCCAAGCGGCGGCCCCGGGGCGGCGCCCGCGGCCGCACCCCAGGCGGCCGCCACGGACGCTCCGCGCCCTGCCCGTTCCGAGGCCGCCGCGCCGGCGCCCTCCGCCCAGCCCATCCCGACGCCGCGCCTCCGGGCGACCCCGCCCGCCCGCCGCATGGCCCGGGCCGGCGGCCTGGACCTCGCCGGCCTTGTGGGCACGGGTCGCCGCGCCCGCATCGAGAAGCGCGACGTCGAGGCCGCGCTCGCCCGTCAGGGCGCGGCGGCGCCCACCGCAAGGGCCGAGCCGTCGACCCCCGCCGTGCTCGTGCTTGACCTTCCAGCCGGCCGGCTCGCCTATCGCGACTGGGCGCCGGCCGGGGAGGCACGGGGGACGGTGCTGTTCCTGCACGGCTTCAGCGCCGACGGCGCCACCTGGGCGGGCTTTGCTTCCGCGCTGAGCCGGCAGGGCCTGCGCGTGGTCGCGCCCGACCTGCCCGGGCACGGCGCCACGACCATCGAGGCGGACGCCCCCGGCGGCATGACGGCCGCGGTGCTGGCGCTCGGCACCGAGCTCCGCCTGGAGGGCTGCCACCTGGTCGCCCATTCGATGGGCGCGGCCGTGGCGGTCCGGGCCGCGATGGAGGGCCTGCGGCCGGCCCGCCTGACCCTCGTGGCGCCGGCGGGCCTCGGCAGCGAGATCGACGCGGAGTTCGTGACCGGCATGGCGCAGGTGCGGAGCGCCGGCGCCCTGGCGCATCTGCTGCGGCGCCTCGCCCGGCGCGTTCCCCCGATGTCGCCGCCGCAGCTCGAGCGCATGGCGATGGAGTTCGCCCGGGGCCGGCTGGGGCGGCTTGCCCAGAACCTCGTCGAGGGCGGGCGCCAGGCGGTCGACATCGTGGCCGACCTCCGGGCGCTGAAACTCCCTACCCGGATCGTGTGGGGCCTCGAGGACCGGATCATCCCGTGGACCCAGGTGGCCGCGGTTCCAAGCTCCATGCCGATCCACCTGATCGCCGGCGCGGGCCACATGCCGCATTGGGACAATCCGCAGGATCTCGTCGCGCTGTTCTCCTGAGGGCGCGGCCCACAAGCAGACCCCGGCCAACCGGGGCATCGACCCGACGAAGCCCGTTCAAGGAGGACAAAGCATGACAGACGACACCGAACCGCGCGGAACGACCCGGCGCGGCCTGCTCGGGGGCCTCGGCCTTGCGGGCGCGGCCAGCGTCATGGGCGGCGCCCAGCTGGCCCAGTTCAGCCTCGGCAGCACCGCCGCCTTCGCCCAGGCCGGCGGCAAGCCGCTCTCGGTCGCCGTGGTGGCCCAGCAGATGGCGGCGCAGTCCGACCAGCGCTCCTGGGACGGCTTCCAGCAATGGCTGAAGACGACCGGCCTCGACAAGAGCTGGAAGATCACCCAGACCGACGCCAAGGGCGATCCGGGCCAGCTGGTCAGCCAGATCGAAGACGCGATCACGGCCAAGGCCGACGCCATCCTGG
>CAXUMV010000523.1:0-2468 GCA_964252065.1 uncultured Lichenihabitans sp. | reverse complement strand
GGTCGGGCGGTCCGGCGCTCGCCTCAACGGCCCTGCGCGAGGAAAGCCGCCACGCTTGCCCAGGCCATCCGCGCGACGGGAGGGGTCGAGCCGTCCGGTTCGGTGGACGCGAGCGTCTCCACCGCTTGGCCCCCGAGAGCCTCGTAGAACGCGATGGCAGCGTGGTTGGCCTGCAGGACGAAGAGATGAACCGGCATCGCCGATCCGACGTCCTGGAGATGGCGGCCGAGCGCCGTCATGAGCATGCGGCCGATGCCGCGCCGCTTGCCGGTGGGATCGACGTGAAGATTGTCGACGAGGGTGCCCCACCGCTCGTCCTGGTGCAGCACGGCGCATGCGAAGCCGGCGAGGCCGGCCTCGCCCTCGGCAATCGCGAGCATCGACCAGAGGTCCGGCATGGGGTGCCGCAGGCGCCGGCGCCAGAAGGTCTGCCGCTCCTCAGCGACCGGTCCGTCGAGGTAGGCGTCGCTGAGGCTGCCGCGATAGGTGGCGCGCCAGGACCGGGCGTGCAGGTCGGCGACCGCATCGGCATCAGCCGGCCCCGCCGGGCGGAGGCGGATGGCGGGGCGCTCAGGCGGCATGGCGCAGGGGCTGCGCCATGCGGCTGTCGAGCACGGCGCCATAGGCGTCGAGGACCGCCTCGGTCATGCGGTCGCGGCCGAACCGCTGCTCCGCATGGGCCCGGGCGCGGCTCGCAAGCGCCTCCAGCGCGCTCGCGCCCAGGCCGAGCACGTGGTCCATGGCGGCGGCGAGCGCGTCCGCGTCGCCCGCGGGCACGCGCCAGCCGGTGGCGATCTCGGGCTGCACGGCCGGCGGCGCCAGCACGGCCTCGGTGATGGCGCCGCCGTCGGACACGACGACCGGCTTGCCCATGGCCTGGGCCTCCACCGCCGTCAGGCCGAACGCTTCCGGCCGCGTCGAGGGGACGACGACGACGCTCGCGGCGACCAGCGCGGCCGGCAGGTCGGCGCAGTCGGGCACGCGACGGACGAGGTCGGCCACCCCGCGCTCCTGCGCCAGCGCCTCCAGCTCGCCCGGCAGGCCCCCGCGGCCCGGGGCGTCGCCCGCCATGATCACGGTGAAGTCCGTCCGCCCCCCTGCCCGCAGCAGCGCCGCTGCCTCGACCAGCACGCGGTGGCCCCGGCCGCCCGCGAACCGCGCCGGCATCAGCACGATGCGCTGGTCGGGCTCGACGCCCCAGCTCTCGCGCAGCGCCACCACGCGCCCGACATCCACCGATCCGGGCGAGAAGCTCCTGAGGTCGATGCCCGGCCAGATGACGCGGACCCGGTCGCGCGCCCACGGATAGAGGCCGACGATGGCCTCCCCGACGAAGTGCGAATCGACGAGCACCGCATCCCCCCGCGCCATCACCGAATTGTACTGGAGCTGGATGGGGTGCCGGCCCGCATAGGCGCCGTGGTAGGTCGTGACCAGCGGCGTGTGGGTCAGGCGCGTCGCCCCGAGCGCCACCCAGGCGGAGGCGCGCGATTGGGCATGGACGATCGCGGGACCCTCGCTGCGGATCAGCTGCGCCAGCGTGCGGACGTTGCCGAGCATGGCCAGCGGGTTGCGGGTGTCGGCCGGGAACGGCACCCAGACCCCGCCCCGCGCCTGCAGCTCGCTGACGAGGCGCCCGCCCGCGCTGGCGACCAGCGGCCGCGCCCCCGCCTCGCTGAGCGCCGCCGCGATGTCGAGGATCATCCGCGCGCCCGCGCCGCCATCGAGGCTCGGCGTGATCTGCAGCACGACGCGGCCGGCGAGGGGCGCTGCGGCCGCGGGGACGAAGGGAGTGGCGGCCTCGAGCATCATGGCGTCGGTAGTCCTCTCACCCCTGATCGGCTACATGGCCGGGGATGAGCGAAGCTGACCTCGTGTTCCTGACCGTCCCGGCCCGCGGGGAGTGGCCGGCCCGGCGCCTCGCCATGGCGGCCGTGACGGGCGATGCTTCGGGCGCGGCACGGCCGGGCGTCGTCTGGCTCGGCGGGTTCCGGTCCGACATGCAGTCGGGCAAGGCGCTGGCGCTCGCGGCCTGGGCGGAGCGGGCCGGCCGTGCTTTCCTCCGCTTCGACTATTCCGGGCACGGGCGGTCGGACGGCGCCTTCGAGGCGGGCACGATCGGCCTCTGGCTCGACGACGCGCTGGCCGTGCTGCGCGAGGCGACGCGCGGGCCGCAGGTCCTCGTCGGCTCCTCCATGGGCGCCTGGATCGCGCTTCTCGCCATCCGGGCGCTCGCGGCCGCCGGCGAAGCTGACCGCATCGCGGGCTCGGTCCTGATCGCGCCGGCGGTCGACTTCACGGAACGGCTGATGTGGGACCGCTTCACCCCCGCCATCCGGGCGGATCTTGTAGCGGACGGGGTCTGGCTGCGTCCCTCCCCCTATGGCGACCCGACCCCGGTCACGCGCCGCCTGATCGAGGAGGGCCGGCGGCACCTCATGCTCGACACGCGCATCGACGCCCACGGC
>CAXUMV010000522.1:0-2476 GCA_964252065.1 uncultured Lichenihabitans sp. | reverse complement strand
GCCGCTTGAGGACCTCGACCTCGCGGGAGGACAGCGGGCACGGGTCGATCTGCCGGGCGCGGCCGTTGACCGGGTAGGGCAGGTCGTACATCACCGCGCGCAGCTCGGTCGGGCCGAGGCCGACGACGCGGGCGCACTTGAGCAGCTCGGTCGGGGCGACCGGCACCGCGATCCGGCCGCGCCAGGGCGGAAGCTCGAGCCGATCGCCCCTGGGCGTCGGGTGGACGGTGCCGTAGGGCACCTGCTTGCCGATCCCGCGAAGCACGTAGAGGCGGCCGTCGCTCGGCCCGGCGCCGACCGAACCCGGGCGGGAGGCGACGGCGACGATCTCCGGCGGGCGGTCGGGATGGAATTCGGGCGGCTTGGGATAGAGCTTGAACCTGACGCCCGGAGGCAGGCCTCGCACATCCATCGGTCCCGCCCCAAGCCGCAATCGGGAGGCGCGCCTGCTCAGTCCTCGCGATCCGGTCCAGCCAGTGTCAGGTACAAGCGTTCGCGATGCAAGACTCGATCGAGGGACGGCGCATCGGCAAATCCCGAGGCGGCCAGGATCGTGTCGAGCCCGGCGTCGTCGGGCAGGCCGAGCCGGGCGGCGAACCAGAGCCGCAGCGCCAGGCGCTCGGGCGAGGAGAGCCCGGCCAAGGCGCGCGGCCCCGCGGCCGCCAGCCGCGCCGCCTTGCGGCGGGCCCGCGCCGCGAGGGCCGGGTAATGGCCGCCGAGCCGCAACGCGTCGACGAGATGCGCCGCGAGCGAGGGCGTCGCGCGCTCGGCAAGACGGTCGACCCGCACAGCACCGGCCGCGAGCCGGCGGAAGCCGTCGGGGTCGAGGTCGTTGCCCGCCAGCCACGCCTCGAGGCTGGCGCGGCCGAACAGCCCGTTGGCCGTCCGGATCGCCTCCATCTTGCGGGTCACCGCATCCGGGCTGGGCTCGCCGTTCCGGTCGCCCGGCGCGCCCTCGCTCGCAAAGGCCAGCAGCGCCTGGCCGGTGATCGCGCCGAACACGGCCCGGGAGCCCAACCGGAACTCGTCCAGCACGAGGTCCGGGATCGTCTCGTCCGAGCCCACCGGATGGGTAGCCGCGGGCCGGGCCTCAAGCCTGGCCAGGAAATGCGTCCTCTCGAGATGGAACCGAGGGCCGTCCGGCCGGTGGCCTGCCGGGGGCCCGCGCATGGCCTCCAGCATGGCAAGCGCATCCGCCCGTTTGACGTCGAGGCGCCCCGTCGGCAGCCAGTTCCGGAGCTTGGCCGCCTCGGCGGCGCCGATGCCCTGGCGATCCGCGCTCTCGAGAAGCGCGGGCCAGCTTCGCTTGGGGAAGTGGAGCGCCTTGGCATGCGCCTCGAGGGCCCGGCGCGCATCGGGCGGCAGGATGCCCTCCGCCTCGGCCCGCGCGAGGGTCGCCCGGATGGTCACCATGGGTTCCGACAGCGCCGCATAGCCCATCTCGGCGGGAGCGTGGACGACCGCGACCTCGTCGTCGTCGTCCAGCACCCCGTCGCGATAGTCCTCGAAGATGCGGCCGACGCCGTGCATGCCGAAGCCGTGCAGCTCGGCGGCCCGCAGGGCGCCCATGCTGGCCGCGCCGAACACCGCGACGCCTTTCGTCATCGCCCAGAGGATCTCCTTGTGCCAGACTGCGGGTGCCCCGCCGAAGAACCCGTCGACGATGCCGATCGCCTGCGGCCTGTGGTCCCTCACGGCGCGGATGACGTCGCCTTGGGCGACGGGCGGAAGACAGCGGGCCTCGAGGCTCGCCTGCACGTCGGAGGCGGACAGCGTCGGTCCCACGAAGATGCAGGCCCCGCTCACGCGGCGCCTGCCCGGCGACGGGTGCGCGGGCCCGGCACGTAGCTCTCGCGGTGGTGGTCGGAGCCTTCGAGGCCCGGCACGACCACCCGCACCACGGCGACCTCGGCGTCCGCCCGCGACAGGTCGACGGCGATCGCCTGCGTGAAGCCCGCGCCGCGGAGCCGTTCGAGGAGCCAGGCGACCTCCGCCGTAAAATCATCGAACGCGGTCGCGGGACCGCTGTCGAAACCGATGGAGGGCGCGGGCCCTTCCAGCATGCGCGCGACGGCGTCGTGACGGGACCGCAGGGTCGCGGGGGCGTAGTCGTCGGGCCGCAGATCCTCGCGCGAGCCGGCGATGTAGGTGAGGCGGACCTGCGCGGCCTCGGTCAGGGCGCGCAACAGCGCGATGTCACGGACGGGATGGCAGCCGGCCCCGAGCCCGATGTGCCCGAGGCTCGCCGCGGCATCCTTGAGGACGCACTGGACCGCTGGCACGCCGACATCCGTCGTGATGTCCCAGGCCGCGACCTCGATCCCGGCCGCCGCCAGCCGCGCCAGCACGCCGGTGCAGAGCGGGTCCGTCACGCCCGCGAGATCGAGCCGCATCCGCTCCCGCGCCGCTGGCGGGCTTGCGCGCCACAGGGCGGTCGCGTCGCGCTCGATCACCTCGCACAGCCCATGGCTCACCG
>CAXUMV010000521.1:0-2479 GCA_964252065.1 uncultured Lichenihabitans sp. | reverse complement strand
TGATCAACGCCTTCGGGGAGACCGACCAGACGGGCGGCGGGGCGCCGACGATCCCGGGCCTCTTCACCGCCCCCGGCGCCTCGGCGATCGCGACCACCGCGCCGGCCGGCATCGCGGCCGCCATCACCCTCAACGCCAATGTCGACCCGACGCAGGGCGGCACGCTGACCCGCCTGCGCGACGGCGGCATCGGCGATCCGGGCAACAGCGCCTATGTGGCGAACCCGAGCGGGGCCGCGAGCTATGCGGACCATCTCACCGCGCTGCTGACCAGCCTCGATGCCACACGCAGCTTCGATCCTTCGACCGGCGGCCTCGCCTCGGGCAGCATCGCGGCCTATGCGCAATCCTCGGTCAGCTGGCTCGAGGCGTCCCGCAAGGACGCGACGCTCAACACCACCAACGCGAGCGCGGCCGCGTCCGCGGCGGCGCTGAGCCTGTCCAGCCAGTCGGGGGTCAATCTCGACGACGAGCTCTCGAAGATGCTCGATCTTGAGCATTCGTACACCGCTTCGGCGGAGCTTATGTCGACGGTCAAGACCATGTTCGACAATCTGCTGGCTGCAGTCAGGTAGGCGAGGATCCGGCGTCATGTATATTTCCTCGGCGGCGCTGCACGCGTCGATGCGGTCCTCCATCCTGACCTCGCAGCAGCAGCTCGCGGACGCGCAGAAGGAGGTCTCGAGCGGGACCTACGCGGATCTCGGCCTGACGCTCGGCTCGACCTCCGGGCAGCTGCTGGGCCTCACTGCGCAGGCGGACCGGTTGAGCGCCTACACGACGGGCAACAATCTGGCCGGAACCCGCCTGGCCTCGACCGTGACGGCCCTGACCAGCCTGCAGACCACGGCCACGACCTTCATGAAGATGCTGACCACCGACTCCACCGGCGGGGGGTCGACCACGGGCCTGCCGGGCAGCGCGGCCAGCAACCTGCAGGCGCTCGTCGCGGGTCTCAACACGACCGTCAACGATCAGGCCATCTTCGGCGGCCTGAACACCGCGACCTCGCCGATCGCGCCCTATACCGCGACGAGCGCCGGCAAGACCGCGATCGACACCGCTTTTGCGGCGACCTTCGGTTTCGCGCAGACCGATCCTGCGGCGTCGTCCATCACGGCCGATCAGATGTCGAGCTTCCTGACGACGACCTTCGCCGACCTCTACAGCCCGGCGTCTTACGCGGCCAACTGGTCGACCGCGACCGATGCCACCCAGACCACCGAGATCACGCCGGGCCAGACGGTCACGAGTTCGGTCAGCGCCAACGAGACCGCGATGCGGCAGCTCACGCAGGCCTACACGATGGTGGCGGAGTTCACCGGCGCGCAGTCGCCGCTGAGCGCCGCCGCCCAGCAGGCGGTGATGAAGAATGCCATCGCGGTGACCAGCCTGGGCATGACCGGCCTCACGGACATCCAGGCGGCGGTCGGCGTCCAGCAGAACGCCATCACGACCTCGACCACGCTGATCTCGGCCCAGGCGACGATGCTCGCCGGCCGCACCAGCGAGCTGCACGACTCGGACAGCTACGCGATCAGCACCAAGATCAGCAGCCTGCAGACGCAGCTCCAGGCCTCCTTCGAGCTGACGGCCGCGCTGAAGAAGCTGAGCCTCACCGACTACTTCAGCGCCTGAGGCGATCGGCGGAGGGGCCCGCAGCGGCCCGCTTCACCCCCAGGGACAAGGAACGTCACGATGTATCAGTTCTCGTATTCCCAAGTGCTGGCCGACGATCCGGCCGATGCGAGGCAACACGAGCGGCGCGCCTTCGAGCACGCCATCGGTTTGCTGGCGGCGGCCGAGGGGACCGAGCCGGGCAGCCCGGCCGAGGTCAAGGCGCTGGAGTTCGTCAACCAGCTCTGGGCCACGCTGATCAAGGATCTCTCCCATGC
This sequence comes from uncultured Lichenihabitans sp., assembly GCA_964252065.1. Classification (GTDB taxonomy): domain Bacteria; phylum Pseudomonadota; class Alphaproteobacteria; order Rhizobiales; family Beijerinckiaceae; genus Lichenihabitans. The sequence continues at coordinate 584 of CAXUMV010000521.1, read as the reverse complement.
GGGCAACGACCTGCCGCCCGAGATCCGGGCAGGACTGATGTCGATCGGGCTCTGGGTCATGAGCGAGGCCCAGCGGATCGAGACCGGGCAGTCCCGGCAGTTCGGCGCCATCGCCCAGATCTGCGGCACGATCCGCGACGGGCTGGCGTGAGATCCACCATGCACATCACGCTCCGCCCCAACGAGAAGATCTACATCAACGGCGCCGTGCTGCGGGCCGACCGCAAGGTGTCGCTCGAGCTGATGAACGACGCCGTGTTCCTCCTCGAAGCCCATGTCATGCTCGAGGCGAACGCCACCACGCCGCTGCGCAAGCTGTATTTCATCGTGCAGCTCATGCTGATGGAGCCGGCGGAGCGGCCGGCCAAGATGGTGCTGTTCCAGGAGGGGGCCCTGTCGGCCGCCGCATCCTACGAGGACGGATCGCTCCGCACCGGGCTGTCGGTCGTGGCCGACCTCGTCACCCGCGGCCGCAACTTCGAGGCCCTCAAGGTCATCCGAAGCATGCTCCCGATCGAGGACGCCTATCTGGGCCACAACCCGCCGCCCATGCCCGCTCGATCGCCGTCGACCCGCGCGTGGTG
>CAXUMV010000520.1:0-2479 GCA_964252065.1 uncultured Lichenihabitans sp. | reverse complement strand
CCGTCCGATCCCTCCTGCTCGCCGACGTCGAAGGGCTGCTCCGGCGCGGGCGTGGTGATGAACAGCGCGTGCATCGCCGCGACCTTCTTCCGGTCGAGCTCGGCGTCGTCGTACTGGTCGAGCAGGAACAGCTTCACGATCGCGGGCGCGAAGCGGGACACGCCCCGCAGCTGCCCGGCATCGACCGGGTCGACGATGTGGACCACCTCGGACGCAGGCACGCGCACGGTCTCGCCCGAGAGGTCCGGATCGGTCGTGTCGCCGGGATGGCGGCGCAGGAAGTGGTAGGCGACCCGCCGTCCGATCCTGTCGAACTCGATGCCCTGCCGGACGAGGTTGCCGTTCGCGAGCCGCTCCGAGCGGACCGCCGGCAGCATCTCGGCCGGGATCATCTGGAGCTGAAGCGGCACGACGAGCCCGTCCTCGGGCCGGCGCGGCCGGAACCTGAAGAAGACCTCGCCGGCGATGAACACCTCGCGGGCGGCGCGGCGCTGGAGGCCATAGAAGTCCGTGAACCCTTCCCCGTCCGCCTCGTCCGTCCAGTCGAGGAAGACGCTTTGGAGCCTCTCCTTCAGGGCAGGATCGGCGACCAGCGACGAGGGCTTGATGCCGGCCCCGACCACGTTCCCGGCCCAGCTCTCGACGGCGTTCGCCGCGTAGCCGTTGTTGCGGATCAGGAAGCGGGCCCGGGCCGTGATGTCGGCGCCGGCCGAGGCGATCAGGGTGTTGAGGTGCGCCCGGCTCGGCTGGAACCCCTTCAGGCGCCGGTTGGCGTAGCCGGCCTCGAAGCCACCGACCATCGCGCCGACGCGCCGGCGCAGGCGTCCAAGCCCGGCCAGCATGGATCAGAGTCCCTTCGAGGCCGAGGTCAGGACGATCCGCCGCCGGCCCGACCCGGCCGCCGCGATGCGGCGCTCGAGGTCGGCAAGCGCCGCCGCCATCTCGGCGTCGGTCGCGTAGGTCACGCGTCGGCCCTCGACCTCGACGGTCCTGACGCCGCGATAGCGGGCGGCGAGAAGCGCGTCGCGGCGCCCGGTCATCTCCTCGAGCGTCATGGCCTGACCTCACACGTAGCTCGACCGGAACACTCGCCTGCCGCGGCGTGGGCCGGCGTTCACGCGACCGGCGGCGATCGCCGGCGCGGCCTCGTCGCGGCGAGCCTCTTCCGCCAAACCGTCACCATCATCGACCGGGGTGCCGACGGTGTCCGTCGCAAGCTGCCGTTCCAGCTCGCCCCATCGGCCGTCGGGCCAGCGATCCGCCCCGACGATCCAGGCGGCCGCCCGAGCGTAGACCCGGCAGTCGAGGACCTCGTTGCGCTCGCGCGTCTTGCGCCATTCCAGCCGCGGGAAGCCGCGGCGCGTCTTGACCGTGACCAGCTGCTCGGCCGTGAGCTGCTTCAGCCACTCAGCCTCCGCGCCCCGCGGCAGGTGGACGTAGCCGGGCGGATGAGCCGTCCCGGCCGCGATCTCCTCGTCTGTCGGCGCGGCGAGCCGCAGGAAGCGGTAGGTCTCGCCCTTGAAGGTCGAGACCGCGACGGTCCACAGGCGCGCCCCGCGCCTCAGCTTCCGTCCGCCCTCCGTCGCGTCGACATAGGTCGGCCCGGTCACAGGCGCTGCCCGTGCGAAGCCGTCGACGCCCTTGACGGCCGCGACCTGCGCGTGGCCGGCCCGGCGTGCCCAGGCATAGACGGCCGGAGCCTCGAAGCCGGTGTCGACGGCGAGCTTCGCGAGACCGACCCGCAGCCCGGAGGCGTGCGGCCAGGTCCGGCCGAGGAGCGCGGTCAGCGCCGCCCAGGGCTCGGCCTGACCCGGCCCGCCATCGATCACGATGTGGTCGACGAGCCAGCTGGTCAGGCCTCGGCCCCAGGCCCAGACCGACACCTCGATCCGGTCGCGCTGGACGTCGGCGCCCGCGGTCAGGAACAGCCCGCCGGCCGGCACGTGGCCCAGCGCGAAGCCGCCGCGGCGCTCGTAGAGGCGCTGCCAGTCGGGCGCGTCCCCGCGCTCCTCCCAGGTCTCGCCGAGCTCCGTGTTCCTGAACGACTTCAGGGCCGAGTCGGACCCTTGCGCCGCCTCCCAGGCCGACGCGACCTCGGCCCAGGACCGCCAGCCGAGCGGCGAGTAGAGCGAGGACAGATGATAGCCCGCCGTCCGCGGATCGGCCGCGCCGGTTGCGGTCGGCCGCCACTCGCCGGCCGCGAGCATGCGGGTCTTGTTGTGCTCGCCGATCTCCCGATCGCAGCCCTCGCAATGGTAGGCGGCCGCCTCGGGCCGGCCCTTCGGCCAGCGCAGGCGCTCCCAGCGCAGCCACTGCATCGCGCCGCAGCCCGGGCACGGCACGAAGAAGCGTCGCTGGTCGGAGAGCGCGTATTCCCGCTCGATCCGCGACAGGCCGGCGACCGTCGGGGTCGAGACGACCAGGATCTTGCGACGCGCGAAGGTGCGCGTGCGCGCCTCGGCGAGCGCAATCGGATCGC
>CAXUMV010000519.1:0-2481 GCA_964252065.1 uncultured Lichenihabitans sp. | reverse complement strand
GGGTGGTTGTGGCTCTCCATCTTGAACACGCAGGCGAGCCCGTCGCCGATGTCGACGACCCCGGCATTCTCGCCGGGGCCCTGGATGACGTGCGGCCCGCTCGTGGGCAGGCCGCGCAGGTGCAGGCGCGAGGACTTGTAAGAGCAGTGCTCGTTCCACATCGCCGACACGATGCCGAGTTCCGTGAAGGTCGGGGTCCGGCCGATCAGGGCCACGAAGCGCTCGTACTCGTCGGGCTTCAGGCCGTGGGCCGCCACGAGCGCGGGCGTGATGGGCGGCTCTTGTCGGATCAACGCGACATGGTCCTCGTCAGCGGCTCGGCGGGCGTCCGTTCGATACGGGCTGGCGGCAGGGATGGCAAGAAAGGGCCCGTGACGCGGGCGCGCAGCGCGGCTTGACCCTGCCCGACCGGGGACCGAAGTTGCCCGCGGCGTGGAGGACCGAAGGGCATGCGGCCGGCGTGATCGAACTTGCGATGGTGTTCACGCTGGGCCTGCTCACGGCGAGCCTCATCGCCCTGCTGGCCCTGCCCATCGTGTCCGGGCGCGCGCGGCGGAGCGAGCGGGTGAGCCTGGAACGGCGGCTGCCGCTCTCCCTCGGCGAGGTCGCGGCCGAGCGGGACCAGATCAGGGCCGCGCATGCGGTTGCGATCCGGCAGGTCGAGCAGCGCGCCGAGGCGGCCGACGCCCGGGCCGCCGCGGCCATGGCCGAGGCCGGCCGCCGATCGACGGCGCTGGTGATCGCCGAGGAGGGGCGCCGCGCCGCGGAGACCACCGTCGGCGAACTCCGGGCCGACCTGTCCCGCATGACCGGCCGCGCCGAGGTCGCGGAGGCCATCGTCGCGGCGCAGGGCCGGCAGCTCGAGACCCTCGCGGCCGCCGGGATCGCCGCCGCGGAACGGATCGCGACCCTCACCCGCGCCGGCGCCGACGCCGAGGCGCGGGCCCGCGAGGCCGAGGCTACGGCCGGCGCCCAGGCGATCGCGCTGCACGACATCGAGGCGCGGGCCGAGCGCGGCCGCGAACACCTCGCGGCGACCACGGCCCGCCTCGCGGCGGCCGAGATCCTGGTCGAGGAGCAGCGCACGACGCTCGCCGGGCTGCACGACCAGCGCGCCGAGGCGGAGCTCGCCGAGGGCCGGGTGGCGGCCGAGCTCGCGAGCGTCGATCCGGCGGACGAGCCCGCCGGGTTGCGGGCCGCCGTGGCACGGTTGAGGACGGAGCAGGACACCATGCGCAAGAGCATCGCCGCAGCCACCGGGGAACGGGATCGCCTGCGCCTGCGCGTCGACGAGCTGCTGCTGCGGATCGAGGATCTGCAGGAGGACGCCGAGGCGCGGGCCGCCGCCCTGTCGGTCCCCCCGGCGCGCGAGCCCGGAGCCGCCGACGCCGCCGCCCTGCGCCTTGCGATCGCGGCCCTGGCGGCCGATCTCGTGCGCTACGCCGCCGAACAGCCCGCCGCCGACACCCCCTGATGCCGGTCGGCCCGCGCTAGAGAGCGGCCGACCAGTCGACCGTCGTCATCCACGAGACCAGCGCCGCGACGGCCGGCCTGCGTCTGTGCGAGCGCGGATAGACGAGGTAGAACCCCGGCTTCCGGGTCTCCGGCAGCCGGTCGAAGATGTCCGTCCCGAAAGGCGCCACAAGCGTTCCGGCCCTCATCTCGTCGCGGGCGTCCCGGAGGGACAGCAGGCCGACGCCCAGGCCCTCGATCGTGGCCGCACGCATCATCGCGGCGTCGGCGAGCGCCAAGCCGTTCTCGGGGCCGGCGTCGCGCACGCCGAGCACGTCGAGAAGGTCGGGCCACAGGGTGTTGGGGACGATCGTCCGCAGCAGCTTGTGGTGCCTGAGCGCCGCTGGAGCGTCCAGGGGCGGCTGGGGCAGGCGCGCGGGGGCGCTGCAGATCACCTTGGTGTCGGTCGCGAGCCGGTGGACCGCGAGGTCCGGCCACGCGCCATAGCCCCAGTGGATCGCCGCATCGACGTCGTCGCGCCCGAACTGCGGCATCGGCACGGCGGTGGTCAGGCTGATCCGGCAGGCGGGGCGCGTGCGCTGGAAATCGTCCAGCCGGGCGATGAAGGCGCGGGCGAAATAGGGCGAGACGTTCACGCCGAGGCCGTCCGCCCGGTCGGCCGTCCTGACCATCCGGACGCCCTCGGTCCATTCCTGCAGCCCGCGTTCCACGTAGCCCGCAAGGGACAGGCCGGCCTCCGTGACCCGGATGGATCGCCCTGTGCGGTCGAGAAGGTCGACGCCCAGGTGCTCTTCGAGGTTCCTGAGCTGCTGGCTGATCGCTTGCGGGGTGACGAGAAGCTCGTCCGCCGCGGCCTTGAGGCTCCGATGGCGCGCCACGGCCTCGAAGGCCCGCAAGGCGTTCAACGGAGGAAGTCGGTGCCGATCCATGCGTGCCGCCGGGCCCCTCGATGATCGGGGACCCTACCGCGCCGGCAAGAGGGGTGCCATGCCTTCACCGGCGACGTCC
>CAXUMV010000518.1:0-2490 GCA_964252065.1 uncultured Lichenihabitans sp. | reverse complement strand
GCGGGCGTTCATCCAGGAGGAGAACACCGCCCCGATCGCGCCCCAGAGCTGCTCGTGCGGGTCCTGGGGGAAGGGCTTGCAGTGCTCGATGGCGACCTTGGCCTTGTACTCGCCCACGATCCAGCGCCAGTCGTCGGCCCCAAGATCGGTGTCGAGCATGAAGCCGCTGCGCGCCTTGTGCTCTTCCAGGATGTCCTCGAAATGGTGGTGGTCGAGGCCGAGGACCACGTTCGAGTACATCTGGATGAAGCGGCGGTAGCTATCGTAGGCGAACCGGTCGTCGCCCGAGGAGGCGGCGAGCGCCAGCACGGTGCGGTCGTTCAGCCCGAGGTTCAGCACGGTGTCCATCATGCCCGGCATCGAGGCGCGCGCGCCCGAGCGCACCGAGACGAGCAGGGGGGCGGCCGCGTCGCCGAAGGCCCGGCCGGTCAGCGCGCCGACGCGGGCCAGAGCGGTCTCGACCTCGGCCGCGAGCTCGGCCGGGTACTGGCGGGCGTTCGCGTAGAAGGCCGTGCAGACCTCGGTGGTGACCGTGAAGCCGGGGGGCACCGGCAGGCCGAGGTTGGACATCTCGGCGAGGTTCGCGCCCTTGCCGCCGAGCAGGTTCTTCATCCCCCCCGTCCCTTCGGCCCGTCCGTCGCCGAAGCCGTAGACCCACTTGCCCATGCCGATGCCCCCGCGACGCGTTCGGCGTTCCTTTGTGCCGTGCGAAGTTCTACCGCACCCTGCGGGAAGCGGAAGCCCTTTCGGCTAGCGGTGGCGGGCGCCCAGGCGGACGCCGAAGACGATCCAGGTGAGGCCGTAGACCGCAAGGTCGATGCCCAGGATGGTGCCGAGCACGAGGACGCTGTTGCCCGGCCAGCCGATCACGATGAGCAGGCCGAGCAGCGCGGTGAACAGGCCCGCCGCGATGAGGCCGCCGCGCGCGGGGAACCCGGCCATGCGGACCCCGACGATGATGCGGACGACGCCGGTCGCGAGCAGTCCCGCTCCGAGCAGCAGCGTCAGCACCACCGAGGCGACCTCCGGCGCCGCGATCGCGAACGATCCTGCAATGAGGTAGAGCAGCCCCGCCGCCTCCCACAGCAGCATGCGCCCCCAAGTCCTAGTCCGCAGGCCGACGATGATCTCCAGAACCCCCGCTGCGACCATGAAGACGCCGATCACGAGCACCGAGGCGACCGTGGCCGTCTCGACCAGCACCAGGGCCACGAGGCCCAGCAGCGCGGCCAGGACCCCGAAGCCGATGATGAGGCCGCGCCGGGCACGGACCCGCTCCAGCGCGGAGCCCAGCGAATGAGCCTTGGGCTCGGCAGGCGGGGGAAGAGTGGTCGGCATGGCGTCCGGCGTCCGTTGAAGGCTTCGTCATGGCAATGGACGGCGCCGCGCGCGGTTCCCCGCCGGCTCCGGCCGGACCGCGTGGGCGTGACTTAAATCACACGCCCTTGCGCCTCCGTCCCCTGCCGATCGTGGACCAGGGGCGGCAATGGTTTGCTTGTGCCGTCCCTTTTGTGTAGCTCCGGCGATCTGGCCTGACGCTGCTTGGCTTACGAAGCGAGATGTCCATGACTGCTGACACGCCGTTGCTCGACCGTATCGACACGCCGGACCTGCTCCGGCGACTCCCTGAGAGCGATCTTGGTCAGGTGGCGGCCGAACTCAGGGCCGAGACGATCAGCGCCGTCTCGGTGACCGGCGGACACCTCGGCGCGGGGCTCGGCGTGGTCGAGCTGACGGTCGCCCTCCATTACGTGTTCGACACGCCCAAGGACCGGATCATCTGGGACGTCGGCCACCAGGCCTACCCCCACAAGATCCTGACCGGGCGGCGCGACCGCATCCGCACGCTGCGCCAGCCGGGCGGCCTGTCGGGCTTCACCAAGCGCAACGAGAGCCCCTACGATCCCTTCGGGGCGGCCCATTCCTCGACCTCCATCTCGGCCGGGCTCGGGATGGCGGTCGCCCGCGACCTCGCGGGCGGGCAGAACAACGTCATCGCCGTGATCGGCGACGGCGCCATGTCGGCCGGCATGGCCTACGAGGCGATGAACAATGCGGGCGCGATGCACTCGCGCCTTATCGTCGTGCTCAACGACAACGATATGTCGATCGCCCCGCCGGTGGGCGCCATGTCGGCCTATCTGGCCCGGCTGGTGTCGGGCGGCGCCTACCGGACGCTGCGCGACTTCGGCAAGCAGCTCGCCCGCCACATGCCGCGTTTCGTCTACGACAAGGCCCGCAAGACCGAGGAGTTCGCGCGCGGGTTCCTGACCGGCGGGACCATGTTCGAGGAGCTCGGCTTCTACTACATCGGCCCGATCGACGGCCATAACCTCGACCACCTTCTTCCCGTGCTCAAGAACGTCCGCGACAGCGAGGCCGGCCCGGTGCTGGTCCATGTCGTCACCCAGAAGGGCAAGGGCTACGGGCCCGCGGAAGCCGCGGCCGACAAGTATCACGGGGTCACGACTTTCGACGTGATCACGGGTG
>CAXUMV010000517.1:0-2502 GCA_964252065.1 uncultured Lichenihabitans sp. | reverse complement strand
AGCTCCTCCGGCTCCCAGGTGTCGGCGCGGCCGCCCGCGAAGCCGAACGTCTTGAACCCCATCGATTCCAGGGCGACGTTGCCCGCCAGTATGTAGAGATCGGCCCAGGAGAGCTTCCGGCCGTATGTCTGCTTGATGGGCCACAGGAGCCGGCGCGCCTTGTCGAGGTTGGCGTTGTCCGGCCACGAGTTGAGCGGTGCGAAGCGCTGCTGGCCACCGCCCGCGCCGCCGCGCCCGTCGGTGGTCCGGTAGGTGCCCGCGCTGTGCCAGGCCAGGCGGATGAACAGGCCGCCGTAATGGCCGAAATCGGCCGGCCACCAATCCTGCGAATCCGTCATCAGGGCGTGCAGGTCCCGGATCACCGCGTCGAGGTCGAGCGTCTCGAACTCCTTGGCGTAGTCGAACGCCCCGCCCATCGGGTTCGACCGCGGCGCGTGCTGGTTCAGGCCCTCGAGACTGAGCTGCTCGGGCCACCATTCGCGATTGCGCCGCCCGCGCCCAGCCCGGCTCCCGCCATGTGCTACCGGGCATCCGCCCCCGCCCGTCCCTTCCGCCTGCATGTCCATGTCGATTGCCTGTCTCGTTGATCCGGCGCAGGACACGTCGTCCCCGCGGAGGCGGCGCGTCGTCGATCGCCCGCAACTAGGCGCATTTGGAGCGATTGTATAATTGATTGCCAGTATGAGTACGATTGATCGGAACTATCGTGCGGTGATCTCGTCGTCCGAGAGTCCTGACACGACGTCCGGCAGGTGGTCGCGAAGCGTCCGGGCCAGCAGGTTCAGGTCTCGCAACCTCGGATAGGACCGGCGCCAGACGAGCCCGATCCGCCGTCCGGCCCCGGTGTCGAGGGGACGCACGACGGCACCTCGGTTGCGGAACTCGTCGACCGCCATCGCGGGCAACAGCGTGCTTCCCATTCCGGTCCCCACCATCTGACGGATGGTTTCGAGGCTGGTTGCGCGGAAATCGCCATCCTCGTCGCGGTCGGGCGTTCGGCAGAGTGATAGCACCTGATCGCGCAGGCAATGTCCTTCGGTCAGCAGCAGCAGCCGCTGGCCCCGAAGCTCCTTCTCCGTCACGACCTCGACACCCGCCGTCGCCCGGCCGCTGGGCTCCGCGAACCAGAAGGGCTCGTTGAAGACCGGGCGCGTCTCGAGGCGATTATCGGCGACCGGAAGCGCCACCAGGGCGGCGTCGAGCCGGTGCGAGATGAGCCTGTCCAGCAGAGAGGCGGTCAGGTCCTCGTGAATGGCCAGTCGTAGTTCCGGATATTCGTTCGTCAGAGCTGGCACCAGCCACGGGAGGAGGTAGGGGCCGAGCGTCGGGATCACGCCCAGACTGAACGTGCCGACGAGCGGTCCCGAGATGCGCCGCCCGACATTGAGGATGGCTTCGACGTCGATCAGGATCTGGCGAGCCCGGGCCACGACCTCCTCGCCGTGCTCCGTGACGCGAACAGATCGGTTCGTCCGTTCGAAGAGCGTCACGCCGAGCTCGTCTTCGAGCTTCTTGATCTGCGTACTGAGGGTCGGCTGACTGACATGGCAGGCGTCGGCGGCACGGCCGAAATGACCATGGTCGACCAAAGCGACGAGATAGCGAAGATCCTGCAGGGTCATGGCTGATCGGCGGCCTTCGGGCGGGCGAGTACGAGTCGAGGCGCGACCCTAGATGATCGACACGGACTTCGCTGCCGGTCTCGCCTCCACCCGTGAGGCAGCCGATCGGGGCACGTCGGCCATATATGAGCCCGTGAGACAATGGCTGTTCGATTACACCCCCGAGTCGCATCGACGGCGGGTGCCACCGAAGCTCAAACGCTGCGGCTTCGTCGCTTGATGGCCCGTCGATCTCCTGTCAAAGGAGGCGCGCTAGGCGTCCGTGCCGCCGCGCCGCATCGCTTCCCAAGGATCGTTCATGGCTCGCAAGAAGATCGCGCTCATCGGCGCGGGACAGATCGGGGGCACCCTGGCGCATCTCGCCGGGATGAAGGAGCTCGGCGACGTCGTCCTCTTCGACATCGCGGACGGTGTCCCGCAGGGCAAGGGACTGGACATCGCCGAATCCGCGCCGGTCGACGGCTTCGACGCCAAGTACAAGGGCGCGAGCGACTATGCGGCCATCGAGGGCGCCGACGTCGTCATCGTCACGGCGGGCGTGCCCCGCAAGCCCGGCATGAGCCGCGACGATCTCCTGGGCATCAATCTCAAGGTGATGGAGGCCGTCGGCGGCGGCATCAAGCAGTATGCGCCGGACGCCTTCGTGATCTGCATCACGAACCCGCTCGACGCCATGGTGTGGGCGCTGCAGAAGTTCTCCGGCACGGCGCCGAACATGATCGTCGGCATGGCGGGCGTGCTCGATTCCTCGCGCTTCCGGCACTTCCTGGCCGAGGAGTTCAACGTCTCGGTCAAGGACGTCACGGCCTTCGTGCTCGGCGGCCACGGCGACGACATGGTGCCGCTCGTCAAATACTCGACCGTGGCCGGCATTCCCTTG
>CAXUMV010000516.1:0-2504 GCA_964252065.1 uncultured Lichenihabitans sp. | reverse complement strand
GAGTCGTCCTCCCGAGGGGCCGCGACCGACGACCGGCGAAGTGCTCCAGCCCGGGGCGGCGCTGGACGGGACGGCTGACATCGTGCCGACGGACCTGTCGACCGCCACCGAGCACGGTCGGACCGTCCTTTGTCGGATGCGCGGCGTCGGCAAGCATTTCTCGGGTGCCTGGGCGTGTCGCGGTGTGGACCTGACCATCCTAGCCGGCGAGGTCCATGCGGTGCTGGGCGAGAACGGCGCCGGCAAGTCCACCCTCATGAAGCTGCTGCACGGCGTACATGCGCCCGACGAGGGATCCATCGAGATCGATGGACGCGCGGTGACGTTCGCTTCCCCACGCGACGCGGAAGACGCCGGGGTCGCAATGATCCCGCAGGAGCTCGACCTCTTCCCCGACCTGTCGGTCTGCGAGAACCTCTACGTCGGGCGCCAGCGTCCGCGTACCCGTTTCGGCGCGTTCGACTGGGCCGCCATGCGACGGGAGGCCCGTGCGGTCTTCAGCAAGCTCGGCCTCGACATCGACGTCCGCGCGCCCGTGCGATCGCTGTCGTCCGCCAGCGCCCAGATGGTGGAGATCGCCCGCGCCCTCATCCGCGACGCCCGCATCGTCCTCATGGACGAGCCCACGGCGGCGCTCTCGCAGCAGGAGGCCGACCGGCTCTTCGCCATCGTGCGTGAGCTCTGCGCCCGCGGCGTCGGCGTGGTCTACATCACGCATCGGCTGGAAGAGGTGTTCGAGAACGCCGAACGCGTCACGGTGATGCGGGACGGTGCCTGGGTCCATACGGGGCCGAGCCGCGAACTCACGACCCATGCGCTGGTTCAGCTCATGGTCGGACGCCCGCTGCAGAAGTTCTTCCACCGTACGGCCCGCTCACCCGGGGCGCTGGCCCTCAAGGTCGCGGGGCTGACCCGCCGTGGCGCCTTCGAGCACGTCTCGTTCGAGCTGCGCAAGGGCGAGATTATCGGCCTCGCCGGCCTGATCGGCGCCGGGCGGTCCGAACTCGCGCAGGCGCTCTTCGGAATCGCGCCCGCCGATGCCGGCACGATCACGATCGACGGACGGCCGGTCGTCATCGACTCCGCCGCGACCGCGTTGAAGCACGGCATCGCCTACCTGCCCGAGGAGCGACGCTCGCAGGGACTTCACCTCAGCTTCAGCTCGCCCTGGAACATCGCCTTCGGCAACCTCGGCGGCGTGAGCCGGCTCGGCTGCGTCAGCCCCGCGCGGGAACGACAGACCGCGAAACGCTTCCAATCGATGTTCTCGATCCGCGGCGACATGGACCAGCCGGTCGGTGGCCTGTCGGGAGGCAACCAACAGAAGGTGCTGCTCTCCAAGCTGCTGTTCCAGGAGCCCGACATCATCCTGCTCGACGAGCCGACGCGCGGTGTCGACGTCGGCGCACGCGCCGAGATCTACCGGATTATCGACGAGCTCGCCAACGCGGGCAAAGCCGTCCTCATGATCTCGTCGGAACTGAACGAGGTGCTGTCGATGGCCGATCGGATCCTGGTGATGTACCGTGGCCGGCTCAGCGGGCCCTTCAAAGGGCCGGACTTTTCGGCGCAGGAAATCGGCTTCGCCACAGCCGGCGTCCGGGCCGAGACGCCGGAGCCGCGCCCATGACGACGATGGACGCAGTCCGGGCGAGGCCCCGCCGCGCGCGACCGTGGGCAGCCCGGCCCGAATTCGCGCCTCTCGCCTTCCTGGTCCTGCTGTCGGTGGTGCTCGCCGCGACCACGCCCGCCTTTCTGGCGGTCGACAACCTTGTCAGCATCGTGGCCCAGGTCGCCGTGGTCGGCATCGTGGCGCTCGCCTGCAATACAGTGATTCTCGCGGGCGAGATCGACGTCTCGACCGGATCGCTGCTGGCGGCCTGCAGCCTGGTCTTCGGGGCCGTCGCCGGCGTGACGAGCGGCGTGCTCCTGCCGACCCTGGCGGCAGTGGCGGCCGGTGCGGTCGTGGGATGCGCCAACGGCCTGCTAGTCACCGTCGGGCGGATCCCCTCCATCATCGCCACGCTCGGCATGCTGCTGATGTTGCGCGGCCTCATGCTGGTGAAGGCCGCGGTCGGGGTGATCTCCCTGTCCGGTCCTTCGCGGGCGCTCGGCCTCGACTTCTGGCTCGGTCTCCCGGTGCCGGTGCTGATCCTGTTCGCCGTCTATGTCGCGGCAGAACTTTTCATGCGCAACACGACGGTGGGCCGGGACGTCATGGCCATCGGCAGCAACGGGCGGGCGGCGCAGTTCATCGGCCTCCCGATCGGTCGCGTGAAGCTGCTCTGCTTCGCACTCACGGGCATTAGTTGCGGCCTCGCGTCGGGCGTGTTCTTCGGGCAGATCGGGCAGCTTCAGGCGACGGCCGCCACCGGCTTCGGCGGGTCACTCTTCGGGGACGGCAACGAGGCCGGGGTCGGGCGTGGGTGCAGTACTGCCGCCGGGGCCGACTTGGCGGGCGGGTCGATGACGATCGGGTCCATCCGTGGCGCCCTTCCGAGGGT
>CAXUMV010000515.1:0-2504 GCA_964252065.1 uncultured Lichenihabitans sp. | reverse complement strand
ACCATCACCGGGCCGAGCACTGGGTGGTGGTGCGCGGCACCGCCGAGGTGACGCTGAACGAGGCGATCAAGCTCGTCCACGAGAACGAGTCGATCTACCTGCCGATCGGCAGCGTCCACCGCATGGCCAACCCCGGCAAGATCGACCTCGAGCTGATCGAGGTGCAGACCGGGAGCTATCTGGGCGAGGACGACATCATCCGCATCGAGGATGTCTACAACCGGTCGTGATCGGCAAGCGACGACGGACCAGAACATGGCCCTTCTCCCGCTCCGCGGGAGAAGGTGTCCGAAGGACGGATGAGGGGACCCTCTTCCGCCTCCAAGGACCCCGCATCCGCCCTGTCGGGCACCTTCTCCCCGCCTCGGGGCGGGGCGGATGGACCCATTCTGCCAGCCTCGTGGGTGGGTCACACCGCGCTGAACGCGTTGTCGACGAACAGATGCGTGCCGTTGACGAACGAGGCGTCGTCCGACAGCAGGAAGAGCGCCGCGCGCGCCACCTCCTCGGGCTCGCAGATGCGGCCCTGCTGGGCCGCGATCGCGGCGTCCGACACGTCCACCCCGAGGGCGTCGAGGTCGCGCAGCTCGCGCATCCCGTGCGGGGTGCGGATGAAGCCGGGGCACACGGCGTTGCAGCGGATGTTGCGGTCGCGGAACTCGACCGCGATGGCGCGGGCGAACATGTGGCAGGCGCCTTTGGTGGTGTCGTAGAGCACCTCGCCGGGCGTCGCCAGCGTGGCCGAGATCGAGGAGGTGCACACGATCGCCCCTCCCCCCGCCGCGATCATCCCGGGCAGCACCGCGCGCGTCACCAGGAACATGCTTTTGACGTTCACCGCCATGAGCCAGTCCCACTCCTGCTCGCTCACCTCCAGGAACCGCTTCACGATCAGCGTGCCGGCGTGGTTGAACAGGGCCGTGACGGGGCCGAGCTCCCCCGTCACCCGCTCCACCGCCTCCGTCACGGCGGACGCGGACGACACGTCGGCCTCGGCGAAGACGGCGCGGTGGCCGTCCCGCCGGAGGCCGGCCGCGAGCGCCTCGCCCGCCTCCTTGTTGATGTCGAGGAGGCCGACAGCGGCGCCTTCGGCCGCAAAGAGCCAGGCTGCCGCCGCCCCGCAGCCGGTGGCCCCGCCCGAGACCAGGGCGACCTTGCCGTCGAGTCGGCCCATCAGGCTTCTCCCACGGCGCGCTCGGCCGCCGCGATCTCGGCCGCCCGGGCGCCGGCGCGCTCCCCGATCGGCGGGCCCGCGAAGCGCCGCCGCTCGAACCCGAACCAGACCACTGCCGCCAGCACCAGGGCCGCGATGGTGACGGTCAGGGCCTTGTCGTTCGGCGGCTGGATGCCGATGAAGATCAGCACGACGCAGCCCACGATGCAGAGCACCGCAATCGGCTTGTAGAACCAGCCGAGGTCGAAGGGGCCCATCTTCACCCAGCTGCGGCCATGGGCGAACAGCCCCGCGGCCACCGGCAGCAGGTAGGAGATGTAGAGGAACATCGTGCAGACCGCCGCGATGGTCGAGTAGACCGGCGCGTAGATGGTGAAGAGCACGGCCAGCACGCAGGCCGTCCAGGTCGCCGCTACGGGGGTGCGGTATCGCGGGCTGATGCGGCGCAGGCTTCCCGAGGCCGGCAGGCCGCCGTCGCGGGCGAAGGCGAACAGCATGCGGCTCGCCGAGGTGACGCAGGCCAGCCCGCACAGATATTGCGACACCGCGATGCCGACATAGAGCACGAGCTTGACCCCGGCCGGCAGCACGCCCGCCATGATGGCGAAGAAGGCGCCGCCGCCCTGGCCGGCCGCCTGGTCGAGGTCGGGGGCCGCCAGCACCACGGCCGCCAGCATGGCCCAGCCGAACAGGCCCGACCACAGTACCGAGTGGATCATGCCGCGGGGCAGGGCGCGCGGCGCGTTCACGGTCTCCTCGGCCGTGTGGGCGGAGGCGTCGAAGCCGGTGATCGTATAGGCCGGCAGCAGCAGGCCGAGCAAGAACAGGTAGGGGATGCTGCCGGTCTGCGGCCACACGCCCCCGCCCGCATCGCCCGAATAGTTGTGGAAGCTCGTGAGGCGCCCGAGGTCGATGTGCGGGGCGAAGGCGAGCAGCGCCAGGGTGAGCAGCACCGAGAAAGCGAAGATGATGTAGCCCGAGATGTCCGTCAGCTTCGAGGTGAGCCGGATGCCGAGATGGTTGAACAGCGCCTGCGAGAAGGTGATCAGGCTGACCACCACGGCCTGCACGGCGATGGAGTAGCCGGTGGGCGCCGGCGGCGTCAGGGCCGCGGTGTCGACCCCGAAATAGGGGAAGATGGCCCCGACCAGGAACAGGTAGGTCCCCACGTTGATGGCGGCCAGCACCGTGACGATGCCCACGAGGTTGAACCAGGCCGTCAGCCAGCCGAGCCCCCGGCCCCCGAGGATCGATCCCCAGTGATAGAGGCCGCCCGCCGTCGGGTAGGCCGAGCCGATCTGCCCCATGGCGAGGGCGAAGAACAGCGAGA
>CAXUMV010000514.1:0-2506 GCA_964252065.1 uncultured Lichenihabitans sp. | reverse complement strand
GGCTGCGCGACATCCCCATCGTGACCTTCATCAACAAGATGGACCGCGAGACGCGCGACACCTTCGACCTGCTCGACGAGATCGAGAAGGTGCTGGCCCTCGATACCGCCCCGATGACCTGGCCGATCGGCCGCGGCCGGTCCTTTGCGGGCACCTACGACCTCAGGGCCAACGCGATCCGCCGCATCGAGGCGGAGGTGGGCGCCCCGCTCGAGCCCGTGGACGGCCCGCGCGACCCCACCATCCGGGCGCTTCTCCCCCCCGGGGAGGCGGATGCCGCCATCGACGAGCTCGACCTCGCCCGGGAGGCCTGCCGGCCCTTCGACGAGGCGAGCTTCCTCGAGGGGCACCTCACCCCCGTGTTCTTCGGCAGCGCCCTGCGCACCTTCGGGGTCGCGGACCTGATCGCGGCGCTCGCGGCCCACGCGCCGGCCCCCCGGGGCCTGCAGGCCGAGACGCGCTTCGTGGACGCGCACGAAGCCAAGATGAGCGGCTTCGTGTTCAAGATCCAGGCGAACATGGACCCCAACCACCGCGACCGCATCGCCTTCATGCGCGTCTCCTCCGGCCGGCTGACGCGGGGCATGAAGGCGCGCCTCGTGCGCACCGGAAAGCCCATGGCGCTGAACGCCCCGCAGTTCTTCTTCGCCCAGGAGCGGGCGCTCGCCGACGAGGCGTTCCCCGGGGACGTGGTCGGCATCCCGAACCACGGGACGCTGCGCATCGGCGACACGCTCACCGAGGGCGAGGATCTGGTGTTCCGCGGCGTGCCGAGCTTCGCCCCCGAGATCCTGCGGCGGGTGAAGCTGGCCGACGCCATGAAGGCCAAGAAGCTGCGCGATGCGCTCCAGCAGATGGCTGAGGAGGGCGTGGTGCAGACCTTCGTGCCCCATGACGGCTCGGGCGCCATCGTGGGCGTCGTGGGCGCGCTGCAACTCGACGTGCTGACCGAGCGCCTCGCGGCCGAATACGGCCTGCCGGTCTCCTTCGAGACGAGCCGCTTCGAGGTGTGCCGGTGGGTCGCGGCCGCCGATGCCGCGACCCTCGAGCGGTTCAAGGCCGCCTACCCGTCCTCGACGGCCACCGACCTCGACGGGGCGCCGGTGTTTCTGGCGTCCTCGGCCTTCACCCTGCGCTATGAGCAGGAGCGCTGGCCCGACATTCACTTTTCGGACATCAAGGACTACCAAAAAGCGGCCGCCTAGGGCATGACGTCCGCAGATATGTGCAGTGCAGCATCGGCCCGCGGGTCCGGTCGCCGCTGACCTTTCAAGGATCATTCCCGATGGCGCGCATCCTTCCCGTGATCATGTGCGGCGGCTCCGGGACCCGGGTGTGGCCCGAGTCGCGGGAGGCGCTGCCCAAGCAGTTCATCCCGCTCGTGGGGGCGCGCTCGACCTTCCAGGCGGCGCTCGACATGCTGCGCGACCGGACGATCTTCGATCCGCCGATCGTCATCACCAATCTCGAATACCGCTTCTACGCGGCCGAGCAGGTGGCCGAGATGGACATGCAGGCCGAGATCGTGCTCGAGCCCGTGCGCCGCGACTCGGCGCCCGCGGTGGCGGTCGCGGCCGAGATCGCGGCGCGCCGCGATCCCAAGACCGTGGTGGCGATCTTCGCGGCCGACCATGTGGTCGAGCAGCGCGACGCCTTCGTGGCCCTGTGCCTCAGCGCCGCTGAGGCCGCGGCCGCGGGCTCCATCGTGACCTTCGGCATCAAGCCGACGCACCCGGCCACCGGCTTCGGCTACATCCATCCGGGCGCGCCCGTCGTGCCGGGTTCCGACGTCCTGGCCGTCGAGGGGTTCGTCGAGAAGCCCGATGCGGAGACGGCAGTGCGCTATCTCGCCGAAGGCTATCTGTGGAACTCGGGCAACTTCGTGTTCCGCGCCGACGTGATGCTGGAGGAGCTGCAGGCCTTCGAGCCGGGCCTCGCCGGCATCGTCAAGGAGGCGGTCGACAGCGCCACCGTCGACCTCGGCATGGTGAAGATCGACGAGGCCGCCTTCTCGCGCGCCCACAAGATCTCGATCGACTACGCCGTCATGGAGAAGACGAGCCGCGGTGCCGTGATCCCCGCCGACATGGGCTGGTCGGACATCGGCAACTGGCAGGCCGTCTGGGCGCTGTCCGAGCGCGACAAGGCCGGCAACTCGGTGCGCGGCTCGGGCGTCGTGATGAACGCCAAGAACGTCCACATCCGGTCCGAGGACGTGCTGACCGCCGTGGTCGGGGTCGACGACGTTATCGTGGTGACGACCCACGATGCCGTGCTGGTGCTCAACTCCAGCCAGGCCTCGCGGGTGAAGGAGCTGGTCGAGCAGCTGAAGGCCATGAAGCGCCCCGAGGCCTCCGAGCACCGCCGCTCGCATCGCCCCTGGGGCTACTACCAGAGCATCGACCGCGGCGGCCGCTACCAGGTCAAGCGCATCGTCGTGAAGCCGGGCCAGCAGCTGTCGCTGCAGAAGCACTACCACCGGGCCGAGCACTGGATCGTGGTGTCG
>CAXUMV010000513.1:0-2529 GCA_964252065.1 uncultured Lichenihabitans sp. | reverse complement strand
GGTGTTGACGGCCACGAGCTCGTAGCCGCTCCCCCCCTCGCGCTCGGCCCAGGCCTTCAGGCCTGCGAGCGCGAGCGCGCCGGCCGGCTCGGCGATGGCGCGGGTGTCGTCGAAGATGTCCTTGATGGCGGCGCACATGGCGTCGGTCGACACCGTGATCACCTCGTCGAGCACATGCCGGCACAGCTTAAAAGTCTCGACGCCGGCCCGTCGTACCGCGACCCCGTCGGCGAACAGGCCCACCCGGTCGAGCAGCACCGGCTCGCCCGCGGCGATCGCGGCCTGCATGCAGGCGGCATCGTCCGGCTCGACGCCGATCACCTTCACGTCCGGCCGCAGGAACTTGATGGCGGCCCCGACCCCCGCCGCGAGCCCGCCCCCGCCCACGGGCACGAACACCGCATCGAGCGGCCCGGAATGATGCTTCAGGATCTCGATGCCGATCGTGCCCTGACCGGCGATGACGTCGAGGTCGTCGAAGGGCGGCACGAGCACGAGGTTGCGCTCGGCCTGCAGCGTCCTCGCGTGGTCCTGCGCGTCGTCGAAGGTGTCGCCGTGCAGCACCACGATGCCCCCGAAGCGCCGCACCGCCTCGACCTTCACGGAAGGCGCCGTGCGGGGCATCACGATCGTGGCCATCACCCCGAGCTTGGTGGCCGCATAGGCGACGCCCTGCGCATGGTTGCCGGCCGAAGCGCAGATGACGCCGCGCGCCCGGCCGTCCTCGTCGAGCGCCGCGATCCTGTTGTAGGCGCCGCGCAGCTTGAAGGAGAACACCGCCTGCTGATCCTCGCGCTTCAGCAGCACGCGCGAGCCCAGCCGTTCGGAGAGGCGCGGCATGAGGTCGAGCGGGGTGTCGACCGCAACGTCGTAGACGCGCGCGTTGAGGATGCGCCGGATGATGCCGTCGAGGGGTCCGCCGGTCATGAATGGTCCTTCGTGCCGGCCCGGGTCCCGGCTGGGGCTAAGGAAGCGCTGGCCTGCACGGCCCTCGAGCCCTTATGCTCGG
This sequence comes from uncultured Lichenihabitans sp., assembly GCA_964252065.1. Taxonomy (GTDB): domain Bacteria; phylum Pseudomonadota; class Alphaproteobacteria; order Rhizobiales; family Beijerinckiaceae; genus Lichenihabitans. The sequence continues at coordinate 1,520 of CAXUMV010000513.1, read as the reverse complement.
GCCGTGGGGCACGGCGAGGCCCCGGCCGGGAGGAGCCACCACCATGATCGAGGCACGAGGCGAGACGGCAGCGCCGCGCATCAGGTTCGGCATGGTGGGCGGGGGGGAGGGCGCCTTCATCGGGGCCGTGCACCGTATCGCGGCGCGCCTGGACGATCGGTTCGAGCTGGTGGCCGGCGCCCTGTCGGCCTCGCCCGAGAAAGCGCGGCGCTCGGGGACGGCGCTCGGCCTTTCGCCGGAGCGCAGCTACCCCGACTTCGAGACCATGGCGCGGGAGGAAAGCCGGCGCCCCGACGGGATCGAGGCGGTCGCGATCGTGACGCCGAACCACGTGCATGCCCCGGCCGCCAAGGCGTTCCTGGCCGCCGGCATCCACGTCATCTGCGACAAGCCCATGACCCTGACGCTGGCCGAGGCGCGCGACCTCAAGGCCGCGGCCGAGGCCTCGGGCCGGCTGTTCGTGCTCACGCACAACTACACGGGCTACCCGCTTGTCCGGCAGGCCCGCGCCATGGTCCGGTCGGGCGACCTCGGCGACCTTCGGGTCGTGCAGGTCGAATATGCCCAGGACTGGCTCGCCGAGCGGACTGAGGACACCGGCAACAAGCAGGCCGAATGGCGCACCGACCCGGCCCGCACGGGGGCGGGCGGCTGCATCGGCGACATCGGCACCCACGCCTACAACCTCGCCGACTTCGTGACGGGCCTCAAGGTCGCCTCGCTCTGCGCGGATCTGTCGACCTTCGTGCCCGGCCGGCGGGTCGACGACAATGCCCAGATCCTGCTGCGCTACGCGAGCGGCGCCCGCGGCATGCTCTGGGCCAGCCAGGTCGCCACAGGCAACGAGAACGCCCTGCGGCTGCGCGTCTACGGCACCCGCGGCGGGCTCGACTGGTCGCAGATGGACCCCAACCGGCTGGTCTGGTCGCGGCTCGGCGAACCCCAGACAATCCTGACGCGCGGCGGCCCGCAGACGGGGCCGGACGCCGCGCGGGTCACCCGCGTGCCGCCCGGTCATCCCGAGGGCTACCTCGAAGCCTTCGCGACCATCTACGCCGAAGCCGCCGAAGCCATCCTGGCCCACCGCGAGGGCCGGCCGGCCGGGCACGACGTCATGCACCCCGGCGTCGAGGACGGGGTCAAGGGCCTCGCCTTCATCGAGGCCGCGGTCCGCTCCGCCGAGGCCGGCGCGGCCTGGGTCGAGGTCGAGCAGCCGTGAGGCACCCCGCAGCGGGGGCATGAGGTCGTCGGGGATCGGTGCCATGCCGGCTGGTCCTGTCCTCAGAGGCTGTCCGGACATTCAGCTCATCATCGCGAGCCGAGCGTGGCGATCCATCGCGATACACGTGACCGCTGGATCGCCACGGCGCTTTGCGCCCGTCCCGCGCGTCAGTTGCGGGCCTTGTCCACCATCTTGTTCTTGGCGATCCACGGCATCATGCCGCGCAGCTTCTCGCCCACCTGCTCGATCTCGTGGGCGTTGTTGCGGGCGCGGGTCGCCTTGAACGAGGTCTGGTTGA
>CAXUMV010000512.1:0-2532 GCA_964252065.1 uncultured Lichenihabitans sp. | reverse complement strand
CGAGGCCTACCGAGAGGGCGGCCGCCCCGGCGGCCTGAAGGGCGTGGCGTCGGGTCAGACCCGTCATGATCGATACTCCCTGGGGCGGCGCTCAGGCCGCGTGACGAACGGCCTCGGCCCGCGCGCGCGGCATGACCTCATGGGCGAACCGGCGCATCTCGGCCTCGAACGGCTGGAACTGCAGCATGAATAGCTCGATCCCGGCGCGATGGAAGGCGCCGATGCGCGCGGCCACCTGGTCGTAGCTGCCGACGAGCTCGGCCGCCGTGCCCTCGTTGCTGCCCACGCGCGGCGATTTGGCCATCGTGCGGTGCATCACGGTCTGCGGGTCGATGTTGGGGCGGGTCAAGGCGCGCAGCGGCGCGTCCAGGGCCGCGAGGGCAAGCAGCCGATCATAGGCGCGGATCGCCTCGGCCTCGGTCTCGCGCGCGATCACGAAGGCCGACAGCCCGAACCGCAGCGGGGCGCCGGACCGGGGGCGCCGGGCGACGTCCTCGACGAGCTGCCGGACATCGGCGATCGGCTGGCCGTTGATGAACCACACGTCGCCATGGTCGGCCGCCAGCGCACGGGCGGGCTCGGACTCGCCCCCGATATAGATGCGCGGCCGCGGCCGGTAGGGATCGCCGGGCCTAAGCACGTAGCCGTCGAGCGCGAAATGCTGCCCATGGACCGCGACGCGGTCCCCGGCCATCAGGGCCGTGACGATCTCCAGCCACTCGCGCCCATAGGCGTAGCGGTCGTCGTGCTGGCCGAACGGAAGACCGGCGCGCTCGAACTCGGCCTTGTTCCAGGCATTCACCACGTTGATCGCGAACCGCCCGCCGCTGACCATCTCGATGCCGAGCGCCATCTTGGCGAGGACGACGGGATGGTAGAGGGCGGGCTTGATGGCCGCGATGATCTCGATGCGGCTCGTCAGCGCGGCGAGCGCCGCCGCGGCCGTCCAGGCTTCGAGCTGGTCGAGCGCGTCGTCATAGGGGTTCATCGTGTGCTGGGCGATCAGCGTGGCGTCGAAGCCGAGCGCCTCGGCTTCGAGCACCAGCGCCCTGTTGCGCGCCCAGGAGGCGTCGTAGGGTTCCTCGGGATCCTGCAGGGCGCCCCGGCTGCCGTGCACGGCGGCCCAGATGCCGAACCGCATCGGCTGCTCCTCCTCCATCGGCCCCTCCTCCCGCCGTCAGGCGACCATCAGCCGCTCGAGGATCCGCTCCTCGAGCGCGGCCGCCTCGGGCGACCGGGTGGGCCGCGGGTGCGGGGCGGGGTTGGGCAGGTCGAGCGTCACCGTGCCGTTCTCGAGCAGCAGCACGCGGTCGGCGAGCCGCACGGCCTCGGACACGTCGTGGGTGACCAGGACCGCGGTGGCGCGCTCGGCCCGCCAGGCCTCCGCCAGGAGATCCTGCATCTCGAGCCGGGTCAGCGCGTCGAGGGCGCCGAGCGGCTCGTCCAGCAGCAGCAGGCCGGGCCGGCTGACCAGGGCGCGGGCCAGCGCCACGCGCTGCTTCTGCCCGCCCGAGAGCTTCTCGGGCCAGTCCCGCGCGCGGCTCTCGAGGCCCACCGCCCGCAGGGCCGCCAGGGCGAGCGCCCGGCCGTCGCCGCGCGCCGCCGCCTGGCTCAGGCCCACGACCACGTTGTCCTCGAGGCTGGCCCAGGGCAGCAGGCGCGGCTCCTGGAACATGATGCGCGCCATGCCGGGCTGCGCCGCCCGGCCGTCGAACAGGATGGCGCCCCCATCGGGCTGCTCGAGGCCGCAGAGCAGGCGCAGCACCGTACTCTTGCCCGACCCGCTGCGGCCGACGATGGCCAGGAACTGGCCCGCCGGCACGTCGAGGCTCAGGTGGGACAGCACGGCGTGCGCCCCGAAGGTCTTGCTCACGCGGTCGAGCGTGACCGCGATGCCCCTGGCGCCGGCCGGCCGGCCCCAGTCGGGCCGCGACAGCACCGCGCTCATCGGGCGCGGCTCCGCCACGGCATGCAGCGGCGCTCGGCCACGGTCGCGACGACGTCGGCCAGCTTGCCGAGCAGCGCGTAGATCACGATCGCCATCACGACGATGTCGGTCTGCATGAACTCGCGGGCCTGCATGGCCATGTAGCCGAGCCCGCTCTGGGCCGCGATGGTCTCGGCCACGATGAGCGTCAGCCACATGATGCCGAGCCCGAACCGCAGCCCGACGAAGATCGACGGCAGCGCGCCGGGGAAGATCACGCGCCGGAACAGGGCGCGGGTCGACATGCCGTAGCTGCGGCCCATCTCGATCAGCTGGGGATCGACCGACCGGATGCCGTGCAGGGTGTTGAGGTAGACCGGGAAGAAGACCCCGAGCGCGACGAGGAACAGCTTGGCGCCCTCGCCGATGCCGAACCACAGGATCACCAGCGGGATCAGCGCGAGGTGGGGCACGTTGCGCAGCATCTGCAGCGTCGTGTCGGTCAGCGTGTCGCTGAGCCGCGACAGGCCGTTCGACAGCCCGAACGCGAAGCCGATCCCCCCGCCCACCAGGAAGCCTGCGAGGGCCCGCAGGAAGCTGACCCC
>CAXUMV010000511.1:2226-2542 GCA_964252065.1 uncultured Lichenihabitans sp. | reverse complement strand
AACGGGGGACCTCTAGATCCACAATCTAGCGCTCTAACCAACTGAGCTATGGTGGCCTGCCGCGGGGGCGAGGCACTCTCTAGAAGTAAAGCCGCACAGGTGCAAGACCGCGCCGCGCCGGGATGCTCGGGTCCGGATGGCGCACCCTCGCCCGATCGCGGCATAGCTGCCTCGCGCCCCTTCGGAGACTGGCCGCCATGCCGCCCGCCAACCCCGTCAGCCCGCCTACGCCGCTGCTTCGCCGCCTCTTCGGACGCCTGGCGTTCCGCCCCCGTCTCCTGTCCGCGGCCGTCGTGGGGCTCGTCGTGTTCCTGCT
>CAXUMV010000511.1:0-2216 GCA_964252065.1 uncultured Lichenihabitans sp. | reverse complement strand
GCGCCTGGCTGCAGGCCAGCCTCTGCGCCGTGATCGCGTGGGATGTCGCCTGCGTGGCGTTCATCGCGCTCGTCCTGATCGAGATGAAGGACGAGGAGGCCGAGGACATCCGGCGCGTCGTCGCCCAGCAGGACGAGGGGCAGGGCATGATCGTGCTGGTCGTCCTTTTGGCCGCGGGGGCGAGCCTGGCCGCGGTCGGGCTCGAGCTGTCGCTCGCAAAAGACGACCACGGCCTCTTCAAGACGCTTCGGGTGGCGGTCGCCGGGCTGACCGTGGCGCTGTCCTGGTTCACGGTGCAGCTGATCTTCGCCCTGCACTACGCCCATGAGTACTACGCGCCCGACAAGTCCACCCCGGAGACGGGCGACGTCGTGGGCGGCCTCGACTTCCCCGGCGAGCACCAGCCCGACTACTGGGACTTCCTGCACTTTTCGGTGGTCATCGGCGTCGCCAACCAGACGGCGGACGTCGCCTTCTCGGCGCGCAAGCTCAGGCATATCGGCACGGTGCACGGCATCGTGGCCTTCACGTTCAACACCGTCGTGCTCGCCCTCACGATCAACCTGCTGGCCGGGCTGTTCTGACCGGTGAGGGCTCGTTAAGGCCCCCGTGATTGCATGGCGGCGTGAGTGGAGGACCAATCATGATCGGACCGATCGGCGCCATCCGGGTCCAGCGCAGCGCCCCGGCCGCGCGGGTCGCCCGCAAGGCCAAGACCCGCACCGACCTCGTGACGTTCGAAGTCCCCGACTCGCCGCGCCGGCCGGCCCGGCCCGAGGCGGACGAGGACGAGACGGGATCGATCACCGGCTCCGGCCGCAAGGTCTCGCCCGCGGTCCTGGCGGCGCTGCTCAAGCTCAAGCGTGGCGGCTGACGCGCCTCGTTCGAGCGGACATGGGCGGTCTCACTCGGCCGCGTGGGCCAGCCAGGCCTCGCGGCGCGGCAGGTCGAGGGTTCGCCAGACCTCGGAGAGCGCGGCTGCGAGGCTCGCGATCCGATCCGCGGTGTGGAACGGGGTCGGCGTGATGCGCAGCCGTTCGGTGCCGCGCGCCACCGTCGGGTAGTTGATCGGCTGGATGTAGATGCCGTGCACCTGCAGCAGCCGGTCGGAGGCCGCTTTGCAGCGCTCGGCATCGCCCACGAACACCGGGACGATGTGCGAGGTGTTCGCCATGACGGGCAGCCCCGCGGCCAGCAGCGCGGCCTTGGTCCGGGCGACCGCCGTCCGGTGACGCTCGCGCTCGACCTGCGAGGTCTTGAGGTGGCGCACCGCCGCCCGCGCGGCCGCCGCGATCGCGGGCGGCAGGGCGGTCGTGAAGATGAAGGACGGCGCGTAGCTGCGGATGCAGTCGACGATCGTGGCGCTGGCCGCCACATAGCCGCCGAGCGTGCCGAACCCCTTGGCGAGCGTGCCCTCGACGATGTCGATCGCCGCGGCGACGCCCTCGCGCTCGTCGAGATAGGTCAGGGCGCCGTAGCGGCGGGCCAGCGCCGCGATCTCACCGACCGGGGCGATGTCGCCGTCCATCGAATAGAGGCTCTCGAAGACGATGAGCTTGGGACGCGCGGGATCGGCCTCCCGCAGCAGGGCCTCGAGACGGCCGAGGTCGTTGTGGGCGAAGACCTGCTTCTCGCAGCCGGACCGCCGGATGCCCTCGATCATGGAATTGTGGTTCCAGGCATCGGAGAGGATCAGGCAGCCGGGCAGCAGGCCGGCGACGGTCGAGATCGCGGCGAGATTGGAAATCCAGCCCGAGGTGAAGACGAGCGCCGCCTCCTTGCCGTGCAGCGAGGCGAGCTCCGCTTCGAGCTCGACGACGGGGTGCGAGTTGCCCGAGATGTTGCGCGTCCCCCCCGCGCCCGCGCCATACCGGTCGACCGCCGCCCGCATGGCGTCCCGGACGGCCGGGTGGGAGCCCATCCCGAGATAGTCGTTGGAGCACCAGACCGTGATCTCGCGGGGGCCGGCGGCCTCGCCGTGCAGCGTCGCGACCGGATTGCGTTCGGCCTGCCGCTCGAGGTCGGCGAACACGCGGTAGCGCTGCTCGTCGCGCAGCCGCCCAAGCGCCGCCTCGAAAGTCTGCCGGTATTGCATGCCGCTCACCACCTGCCCGCGCCCTCCGTCGACTATCGCTCACCCGGCGCCTTCCTCGCGCCGCGGCACCGCAGGCGTCAAGAGCGCTGGCGTCGCGGGGGCCCGGCGCCTTGGCTCCGGT
>CAXUMV010000510.1:1791-2550 GCA_964252065.1 uncultured Lichenihabitans sp. | reverse complement strand
CTGACGCGCGTGCGCGACAACGACGCCCCCTTCGTCAGCCCGCTCGAGATGCTCAAGGAGCTCTGCGCCGACAACAAGGTCATGGCGGCCAACATGCGCAAGGCGCACGGGGTGTGCGACGAGCACGAGGACGTCGCCACCGCGAGCCTGCTCGAGGTCTACATCGACGAGACCGAGCGGCGCACCTGGTTCCTGTTCGAGGCGGTCCGCGGGGCGGACCCGACCGGCCACTGAGGCCGGCCCGGTGACACGCGTCAGGATCGGGGTCGGCGGCTGGACCTACGAGCCCTGGCGCGGCCTCTTCTTCCCCGAAGGGCTGCGCAAGGCGGACGAGCTTGCCTATGCGGCCGAGCGCCTGACCTCCATCGAGGTCAACGGCACGTTCTACCGGACCCAGACCCCCAAGACGTTCCGCGACTGGGGCGCCAGCGTGCCGGACGACTTCGTGTTCTCGATCAAGGCGCACCGGGCGGCCGCGCAACGCACCGAGCCGGACGACGCCAAGGCCGCGGTCGAGCGCTTCCTCGCCTCGGGGCTGGCGGAGCTCGGGCCCAAGCTCGGACCGATCATCTGGCAGCTGCCGGCCGGCCGGCAATTCGATCCCGACCGCTTCCCGCGGTTCCTGGACCTCCTGGCCGGCGCGATCGACGGCGTGCCGCTCCGCCACGTCGTGGAAGCCGTTCACGACAGTTTTGGGGCGCCGGCCGCGACCGCGCTCTTCCGCGAGCGGGGCGTCGCGCGCGCCATCGTCGAGAAGGC
>CAXUMV010000510.1:0-1781 GCA_964252065.1 uncultured Lichenihabitans sp. | reverse complement strand
CCGACCACGTCTACCTGCGCCTGGAGTTGAGCCGCGACGAGGAGCCGCTCGGCTATCCGCCGGACGAGCTCGATGCCTGGGCCGGGCGGCTGAAAGCCCTGGCGACGCCGAAGGACCGGCAGGTCTTCGCCTATGTGATCTCCGGCGCCAAGCACCGCAACCCGGCCGCCGCCATGGCGCTGATCGAGCGGATGGGCTGAACACCCCTACCGTAGGTCGAGCGTGAACAGCTCCTTGGCGGTCCCGACCCCGCGCAGGGCGTAGCGGCCGACCGAGACGAGCTTGTCCCGCAGCTCTGCCGGGGCCGCCTCGCGGAACTCCGCCGACACGAGCGCGCTGCGGTCGACCGAGCGGCACATGGCGAGGATGCGGCTCACCTCGTTGACCGCGGGCCCGATCACGGTGAAGTCCAGCCGGTCCTCGCTGCCGATGTTGCCGTAGAAGACCTCCCCGACATGCAGCCCGAGATAGACGTCCGTGGTCGGCCGGCCTTCGCGGGTCCGGCGCTCGTCGAGGGGCACGAGGTGCTTGCGCAGCCGCGCCTCGGCCGCGATCGCGGCCGCGGCCGCCTCCGACGGGGTCCCGGCCGTGAAGGTCGCCAGGATGCCGTCGCCGACGAGCTTCAGCACGCTGCCGCCGTTCTTGTGGATCGCCGAGATCACGGCGTCGGCGTAGTCGTTCAGCAGCGGCAGGATCTCCTCGGGCGCGGCCTTGTCGCTGATGCTGGTGTAGCCGCGCAGATCCGAGAACCAGAGCACGGCGCTGATGCGGTCCGCGATGCCGCGCTGGATGCGGCCGGCCAGCACCTGCCGCCCGGCGTCGCGGCCGAGATAGACCTCGACCAGCGTGCCGGCGATCCGCGCCAGGGAGGCGCTTTTCAGCGCCAGGGCCAGGATGGGCACCAGCCGGCGCAGCGCCGCGAAGCCGGCCGGATCGAACCCCTCCGGATGGCGCGTGCACCAGGACGAGTAGATGCAGTCCATCTCCCCGATGATGCCCTCGGGGTTGAATCGGTGGACGAGGCAGAAAACACCGGTCTGGCCCTCCTGCCTGAACTGCGGGAGCTGGGTCGCCGCCAGGGCGGGCGGCTCGCGGAGGTCGACATGCAGCTCGTCGTGGCCCTCGGTCAGCATGTGGTGGAAGATGCTCTGCTGCCAGCTCGCCGCGGCTTGTCCCTCGTTGGTCCGCCCGTACTCCACCATCGCGGCTTCCTCGACCCCGTCGTTGCGCCACCGGAAGGCGCGGCCCTCGTAGACGGGGTGGAGCGTGTCGATGATCGTCAGGGCCCGGGAGACGGGAAGACCCCGCGCGTGGCAGCGCGCGCAGAACCCGTGCAGCAGGTCATGCTCGGTTGCGCCCCTCAGCCCGCTGTCGATGAGCCAGCCCGCGATGGCGTCGATCGCCGCCTGATCCATCGGGCTCAGAGGGCCCCCGTATCCGCCAGCAGGCGCTCGAGGACGGGGGCACAGCCCTCTTTGGCCATGGCGTCGCGATAGCCGCGGAAGAGGCCGCTGAACGCGGCGTGGTCCGCCAGCCCGAGCGGGACGAAGGGGCTGCCGCGCAGGAAACCCACGGGATCGCCGCTGTGGATCAGCGCCCAGTCCTGCTCCCCGATATGGGGCTCGTATACCGTGAAGGTCTCGCCCTTGTCGTCGCGTCCCGACAGGTAGCGCTCGATGCAGGCGAGGAAGAACGCCTCGCGGCGCAGGTCGCCGCCCGTGGCGAGGAGGTTCTCGAGGATCTTGCCGTGGTAGATGGGGAACTTCGCCCAGCCGTCGAGC
>CAXUMV010000509.1:0-2552 GCA_964252065.1 uncultured Lichenihabitans sp. | reverse complement strand
TTCGCGCGCAACCGGCGCGTGATGATCACGGGCTACCACGGCACCGGCAAGTCGACGCATATCGAGCAGGTCGCGGCGCGCCTGAACTGGCCCTGCGTGCGCATCAACCTCGACAGCCACGTCTCGCGCATCGACCTCGTGGGCAAGGACGCCATCGTCCTGAAGGACGGGAAGCAGGTCACCGAGTTCCGGGACGGCATGCTGCCCTGGGCGCTGCAGAACAACATCGCGCTGTGCTTCGACGAGTACGATGCGGGGCGCCCCGACGTGATGTTCGTGATCCAGCGGGTGCTCGAGCTGTCGGGCCGGCTCACGTTGCTCGACCAGAAGCGCGTGATCAAGCCGCATCCCGCCTTCCGGCTGTTTGCGACCGCCAACACGGTCGGCCTGGGGGATACCTCCGGCCTGTATCACGGGACCCAGCAGATCAACCAGGGCCAGATGGACCGGTGGTCCATCGTGGCGACGCTGAACTACCTGCCGCACGACCGAGAGGTCGACATCGTGCACGCCAAGTCGCCCCACTACGCCGGCAAGGAGGGGCGCGACACCGTCAACCGGATGGTGCGCGTGGCCGACCTCACCCGCAACGCCTTCATGGCCGGAGACCTCTCCACCGTCATGAGCCCGCGCACGGTGATCACCTGGGCGGAGAACGCCGACATCTTCGGCGACATCGGCTTCGCGTTCCGGCTCACCTTCCTCAACAAGTGCGACGAGCTCGAGCGCAGCCTCGTGGCCGAGTTCTACCAGCGCTGCTTCGGCAAGGAACTGCCCGAAAGCGCCGTGAACGTCGTGCTGAGCTGAGAGGCGAGGATACGGCCGTGACCTTGACGCGTGCAAAGGCCCCCTCCGGCTCGGCGGAACGAGGCGATCCTGCACGCGCGGATCTCTACGAGACGGACCCCTACAGCTGGGGGCTGCAGCAGGCGCAGCTCTTGCGCGAGGGGCCGCTCGACCGCATCGACCGTCTCAACATCGCAGACGAGATCGAAGACGTGTCGAAAAGCGAAGTGAGGGCCACGCGCAGCGCGATCCGGCTTGTCCTGCAGCATCTGCTGAAATGGGACGTGCAGCCGCAGCGGCGCAGCCGGAGCTGGGCCCTGTCCGTCCGCGTCCATCGGCGCGATGCGCTTCGTCAGTTCGAGGCGAATCCGGGACTGCGTTCGCGGATCGCGACACTGGTCCAGGAAGCGTACGCCGACGCGCGCGACGCCGCGCTCGCCGAGACCGACCTGCCCGAAAGCGCCCTGCCCGAGGCCTGTCCCTATGGCTGGGACGAGATCATGACGCGTCCTCTCGCCTGGCCCGAGCAGCCTTGAGCGCGCCGACCAACCGCAAGCCGGCCAGCCCCGGGGAGACCCCGCAGGAGCCCTTCAAGCGCGCCGTGGCCTCCTGCATGCGGGCCATGGCCCGGACCCCCACGCTCGAGGTGGTCTACGCCGCCGACCGGCCGGCGGTGTCGGGCCACGGCGAGGGCGCGAAAGCGCGCCTGCCCGAGCCGCCCCGCAAACTGTCCCCGCGCGATGCCGCCATCGTGCGCGGCCATGCGGACTCGATGGCCCTGAAGCTCGCCTGCCACGACCATGCGGTGCACCGCCGCCACGCGCCCGAGGCGCAGGCGGCCCGCGCCGTGTTCGACGCCGTCGAGCAGGTCCGCGTGGAGTCGATCGGCGCCCGGCGGATGGACGGCGTGGCGACCAATCTCGCGGCCATGCTGGAGGACCGGTATCACCGCGGGAACTACGCCGACATCACCGACCGCGCCGATGCGCCGCTGGAGGACGCCGTGTCGCTCCTGGTGCGCGAGCGCCTGACCGGGCAGGCCCCGCCCATAGCGGCCCAGAAGATCGTGGATCTGTGGCGGCCCTGGATCGAGCAGCGCGCCGGCTCCGAGCTCGACACGCTGGGGCAGACGATCGAGGACCAGCGCGGCTTCGCCCGGGCGGTCCACAAGCTGCTGGCCTCGCTCGACATGGCCGACCCCTCCGCGTCCGAGCGGGACGAGGACGACGAGACCGAGGCCGGCGACGACGCCGAGAACAGCCCCGAGCAGCAGGAGGGCACGAGCGAGGAGACCGAGTCCGGCGAGACGATGGAGTTCGACGCCGCCGAGTCCGCCTCCGACGACACCGACGACGGCGCGATGCAGAGCGACGACGCCCCCGTCGGCGAGGCGCCCGAGGAGTCCGAGGACGGCGAGTCGGAGGAGGCGGCCGAGACCCGCGCCCCGCCTACCGGCGCCGGCGAGCCCCGCGGGCCGGTCTACAAGCCGTTCAACGTCAAGTTCGACGAGACGATCGCGGCCGAGGATCTGTGCGAGCCCGAGGAGCTCGAGCGGCTGCGGAGCTATCTCGACAAGCAGCTCAGCAATCTGTCGAGCGTGGTGTCGCGCCTCGCCAACCGCCTCCAGCGGCGCCTCATGGCGCAGCAGAACCGCTCGTGGGAGTTCGATCTCGAGGAGGGCATGCTCGATCCCGCGCGGCTCTCGCGCGTCGTGATCGACCCCCAGCAGCCGCTCTCCTTCAAGCGCGAGAAGGACACCGACTTCC